>DATFPO010000215.1:0-10783 GCA_035264745.1 Solirubrobacteraceae bacterium
CGAACAGGGTGGTGGCGTGTCCGAGCCCCCAGGACAGCCCCAGCCGGCCGGCCCGTCGGCTCCCCCGCTCGTGGTCGGAGGCGATCAGGGTGGAGACGGCGGTGAGGTGGTCGGGATCGGTGGCGTGGCGCAGGCCGAGGAGGATCGCGACCGCGACCACGACGAGCAGGCCGTGGCCGGCGCCCAGCGTGGCGATCCGCTCATCCAGCCCGGCCATCGTCCCTCGCGCGGGCCAGCCGGGCGGCGGCCACCGCGGCCTGGCCGTAGGCGATCCCGCCGTCGTTGGGGGGCAGCAGCTCGGGCACGAGCGCCCGCAGGCCGGACTCGGCCAGCCGCGCGACGGTCGCCTCGAGGAGCCGCCGGTTCTGGAAGACCCCGCCGGAGAGCACCACCGTCGGGGTCCTCCGCCACCGGCAGATCAGCCGGCAGGCGGCCGCGGTGGCGGTGGCCACCGCGTTGTGGAAGCGGGCGGCCGCCGCCGGCACCGACACGTCGCGCGAGAGCTCGTCGACCAACGCGCGGATGGTCGGGCGGGCGTCCAGGACCAGTCCGCCCTCCTTTTCGAGCACCGGCAGCGGGTAGGCCACCTGCTCGAACGGACCGCAGGCCGCCTCCAGCTCGATCGCCGCCTGGCCCTCGTAGTTGACCTCCGCCCGCAGTCCGCACAGGGCGGCCACGGCGTCGAACAGCCGTCCCATGCTGGTGGTCGGCGGCGAGGACAGGCCGGTACGGGCCAGAGCCGCCACCTTCGCCCAGGCCTCGGGATCCACCGCCCCGGCCAGGGCGGCGGGCGGCCGCGGGTCCTCGTCGCCCGCCGCCACCAGCCAGGCACAGGCCATTCGCCACGGCTGACGGACCGCGGCATCGCCGCCGGGAAGGCGCACCGCTAGCAGGCTTCCCTGCCGACGGAAGTCCTTCAGGCCGCCCCACAGCAGCTCGCCGCCCCAGACGGCGCCGTCGGTGCCGAGGCCCGTCCCGTCGTAGATCGCGCCCACCGCCTGGCCGGTCTCGCCGTGCTCGGCCAGGCAGGCGGCGAGGTGGGCGTGGTGGTGCTGGACGCCCACCGGCTCCAGGCCGTCGCGGTCGAAGGCGTACTTGGTCGACAGGTACTCGGGATGGAGGTCGTGGGCCACCACCTCGGGCGCGACCGCGAACAGCCGCTCGAAGTGCTCGACACCCTCGGCGAAGGAGCGCAGCGTCTCGTAATTGCGCAGGTCGCCGATGTGGTGGCCGACCCAGGCCCGCTCTCCCTTGACCAGGCAGAAGGTGTTCTTGAGCTCGGCGCCGCAGGCCAGGATCGGACGCCGGGCGGCCACCGGGAGCGGGACGGAGTCCGGGACGTGGCCGCGCGATCGCCGCAGGACCAGGGGGCGTCGCGGTCCGACCGTGACCGTGCGCAGGACCGAGTCGTCGGTCCGGGTCTGGATCGGGCGGTCGTGGACCAGGAGCAGGTCGGCGATGCCGGCCAGGCGCTCCATCGCCTCGGCGTCGCGGTAGGCGATCGGCTCGTCCGAGACGTTGCCGCTGGTCATCACCAGGTTGTATGCGGCGTCCGCCAGCAGCAGGTGGTGCAGGGGGGAGTAGGGCAGCATCACCCCCAGGTCCGGCGATCGGGGGGCGACCGACGGCGCCACCGGCGCGTCAGGTCCCCGGGCGGCGAGGACGATGGGGCGCCGCGGCGAGACCAGCAGGCGCACGTCCTCCGGCGAGGCGTCCACCAGCCGCTCGGCGGCCTCGAGGTCGGCGGCCATCAGGGCGAACGGCTTGTCCTCGCGGTGCTTGCGGGCCCGCAGCGCCGCGACCGCCGCCTCGTCGTCGGCCCGGCAGGCCAGGTGGAAGCCGCCGATCCCCTTGACCGCCAGGATCGCGCCGGCGCGCAGGGCGCGCCCGGCCGCCTCGACCGCGTCGCGGGCCTCGGCCGCCTCGGCGGCCCGGCCGGCGCTGTCCACCAGGCGCGCCCGCGGGCCGCACTCAGGGCAGGCGTTGGGCTGGGCGTGGAAGCGGCGATCGCCGGGGTCCTCGTACTCCGCTCGGCAGGCGGCGCACATGGCGAACCCCGCCATGGTGGTCAGGGGGCGGTCGTAGGGGACGCCGCGGACGATCGTGAACCTGGGGCCGCAGTCGGTGCAGTTGATGAACGGGTAGCGGAACCGACGGTCGCGCGGGTCGTGCAGCTCGGCCAGGCACTCGTCGCAGGTGGCGCTGTCGGCCGTCACCGGTGCCCGGGGCTCACCCCCCGCAGGGCTCGGGCGAATCGAGAACCCGGGCTCGCCGGTGGGGGCCATCTCGCGGGCGCGGACCCGCTCGATCCGGGCCAGCGCCGGGGCCTCGGCGGCCAGCCCGGCCAGGAAGCCCTCGACCACCGGTGCCTCGCCCTCGGCCTCCACCAGCACGCCCGAGGCGTCGTTGAGCACGTACCCGCTGACCCCGAGCCGGGTGGCGAGCCGGTAGACGTGCGGGCGGAAGCCGACGCCCTGCACGGTGCCCTCCACCCGTGCCCGCACGCGCCGGCGACGGCCGGACGCGGTTCGCGCGGCGGCCGCGCTCACCCGGAGGCTCCCGGCTCCGCGCGCTCCACCAGGTCGCGGAGCACGTGGTAGGCGCTGGCCTGCGCCTCCTGGATCCTGGGGATGTGCTCGGAGCGCGTGACCACGACGTGGTCGGCGAGCTGCTCGGCGGCGACGCGCCCCCCGTCGTAGCCGACCATTGCGATGGTGCGCAGTCCGCGGCTCCGCGCCTCGGCCAGCGCCGCGATCACGTTGGGCGAGCTGCCGCTGGTCGAGAGGGCCAGGAGCGCGTCCCCCGGGCGGCCGTGGGCGATCACCTGGCGGGCGAAGATCGCCTCGGTGCCGATGTCGTTGGCGATCGCGGTGATGATCGCTGGGTCCTCGGTGAGGTCGAGGGCCCGCCGGCACGGGTGGGCGGGGTCGAGCGGGACGCGGAAGTCGGCGACCGCGTCCATCGCGTCGGTGGCCGACCCACCGTTGCCGAGCGCCAGCAGCCTGCCGCCGCGGTCGAGGTCGGCGCGCAGCCCGACCGCGGCGGCCAGCAGCGCGCTGCGGTTGTCGGTCAGGGTCTGGGCGCGCAGCGCCTCGATGTCCTGCGCCTTCATCACCACCGAGCGGCGCACGTCCTCGACCACGGCGTCGAGGTCGTGCTCGCCCTCGGCCAGGAAGGGGTAGAGGAAGCTGGAGGCGCCGGTGCGATGGACGGGCCGCGCCTCCCGACCGCCCAGCAGCCCCCGGTGCTCGAAGAAGACGTGCACCAGCTCCCACAGGACGTGGTAGAGCGTCTCCACCAGCTCCTGGCGCACGAAGCGGTCGTCGCCGGCGGGGTCGAACTCCCATTCCGCGCCCGCCGGCGCGAACGCGATGGTCAGGCACCCGCGGCGGGTGGCCAGGTCCATCGCGCGCTCGACCCGGGGGTCCGCGTCCTCGCAGCCGAACCCGATCGCGATGTCGTCGGGCTCGGCCACCAGGTCCACCTGCTCGACCAACCCGCCGCCCTCCGGGCCGAGGCCGATGGCGGGCAGCGCGCGCTTGCCCACGATCACCGGGTGCACGAACTCGACGGCGACGTGGCGGACGTCCGAGCGGGCCGAGGGCGACGCCCCGAACGCGACCAGGCGGCCGCCGCGCGCGAAGCGCTCGGCCATCCGGTGGCAGACGCGGGCCAGGCGCTCGGCCTGGTCGCCGAAGAACTCGCGGTTGGCGCGGGTGCGGGCGGCCAGCGCCTCGTCGAGCCGCTGCCCCAGGACGTCGGTGCGCAGCGCCTGGCTCACGCGGGCGTCCCGGCCCGGGTGGCCAGCCGGCGCAGCCAGTCGCGCCACGCGGCGATCCCCTCGCCGGTGCGGGCGCTGACCGCCATCCGCGCCACTCCGGGGTGCACGGCGTCGACGTTGCCCAGGAACTTGTCCAGGTCGTAGTCGAGGTGGGGGAGCAGGTCGATCTTGTTGACCAGCACCAGCTCGCAGGCGCGGAACATCAACGGGTACTTGAGCGGCTTGTCCTCCCCCTCGGTGACCGACGAGACCATCACCCTGACGTCCTCGCCGACCCTGAACTCGGCCGGGCAGACCAGGTTTCCGACGTTCTCGATCACCAGCAGGTCGATGTCGTCCAGCGGGATCTCCGGCAGGGCGGAGCGCACCATGTTGGCGTCGAGGTGGCACTCGCCCCCGAACCCGGCGTCGGTGTTGAGCTGGGTCACCGGTACGTGCAGGCCGGCCAGGCGGTCGGCGTCGAGGCTGCCCTGCACGTCGCCCTCGAGCACGCCGACGCGGACGCCGTCGAGTCCCGAGACCACCCGCTCGAGCAGGGCGGTCTTGCCCGCTCCCGGCGCGCTCATCAGGTTGACCACCGTGACGTCGGCGCGGTCGAAGTCGTCCCGGTTGGCCCTGGCGATCGTGTTGTTGGCGTCGAGGGCGTCCTCGACCACCTTGACCTTGGTTCGGTGCATGGTCGGCTCCTGCGGAGGGTGGGTCGTCCGCGCCTACATCGTCTCGATCTTCAGGTAGCGGCGGATCTCGGGCATCTGGCCCGCGATCGACACCGCGAGCGCCGCCAGCAGGACCAGCATCATGAGCCGCTGCATCGCGGGGCTGATCCGGATCTCCCTCATGACAGGCTCACCTCCGGGTTGCGGTCTGCTCGGATACCAGCTGTGAGACGAGCGACTCCACGAGCCGCACCGCCTCGTCGATCGACGCCCGCACCGGCTCGCTGAGCTCGGCGACCACGTCCTCGTCCTCCCACCGCGGCGTGCTCCGGGGCTCGCAGCCCACGATCAGCACTCGCGACGGCACGTCGCCCAGCTCGCGCGCGAGCGCCAGCACCTTAGCCGGGTCCATGCCATGGGCCTCGGGCGCGATGCCCTCCGCCTCCACGTCGGGCTCGATGACGTAGAGCGTCCCGGGCGTCCCGCCGCGCGGGACGGCGTCGACCAGGACGAGCGCGTCGTAGTCGGCCAGCGCATAGGCCAGGTCCAGGCCGCGAATGCCGAAGTCGGCGACGCGCACATTGGGGGCAAGCTCCCGGCGCGATAGCCGGTCGGCCACGGCCACTCCGAACCCGTCGTCGCCCAGGAAGACGTTCCCGATGCCGGCGACCAGGACGTTCGGCGCCTGCGCGACCGGCATGGGCATGCCGGGCAGCGGCTCCACCTCGTGGGCGGAGAAGAAGAAGCGATGTCCGGGCTGGCGGCGCTCGCCCAGGTCGCGCCCGGGGTCGTCGTCGACGGTGACGGCGAGCAGGAGCGCGCCCTCCATGTCCTGCTCGATCGCCTCCACCACGGCGCTGCGCCCGGCCAGCGCGAGGTCGAAGGCGTCGCCCCGGGGCCCCGGCCTGAGCCGGACGCGGCTGCCGCGGCGGATCTCGACCCCATCCACCACCACGGTGTCGGGCCCGGGGCGCTCGAGCTCCTCCCAGTGGCCGCGCGCTGCGCTCATCGCGAACGCGTCATCCCGAACTCGCGGATCGCCCCGTGCAGCCGCATCAGCTCCTGCTCGGACAGCGACTCCGTCCGCTCCAGGATCTCTCGCGCCCGGGGGTCGGAGTCGCGCATCTCGCGCTTCTCCTCGTCGGTGAGGCTGAGGATGTTGAGCACCAGCAGCTGGTCGATCTCGGTGGCGTCGAACAGGTCGCCTGGGCTCTCGGGGGCAACCCGGGGATGGTCGGGCAGGATGATCGGCGAGCACAGCACCGTGCCGCGGTCGCCGTCCGGGCCCACCAGGACCGGCCAGGTGCCGACGTTCTGGCAGGCCGCGGCGGCCTCCGCCAGCTCCGCCGGCGGGTCGGTCATGGACACGAACTGCCCGCCCGACGCCCGCAGCACCAGATGGGAGGAGCAGAACGTCTGCCTGAGCGCCTCCTCGCGGGCCCGGCCGGCGTACGGGCTGGTGTTGGAGACCCGGATGGAGAGGCGGACCACCCCGCCGGCGACGGGCTCGGCGGCGACCTCGAGCGTCCCCTCCAGCGTCCGCCAGCTGCGCTCCAGCGCGCCGACCACCCGCCCCTCGGCGTCCGCCAGCGGCTCCCGGCGGCTGTCGGCGGGAATCCGGATCTCGGCCCGGCTGCGCATGTCCAGGTCCGCGACGCGCAGCCCCGGCCGGCCGATCTCGCGCTCTACGGCCTCCTCCCAGGTCAGATGGCGCTGGTCGCCCACCTCCAGCTCGTCGACCGCCCGCAGCCCGCCGGGGCCGTCGGCCAGCACCTGGCGCTCGACCACCTGCAGGAAGCGCAGGGTGACGTCCACGGCGGTGTCGGGCCCGGCCTCCAGCAGGCACTGCGTTCCCAGGCTCGAGGAGTCGTCGCCGCCGCGGGCGGCGGCGTGTGCGTCCGGATAGACGCCGCCGAACGTCCAGCGCTGGCGGTTCTTGATCGCCGACCGCCGGTAGGGCCACAGGATGTAGCCCTCGTAGAGGACGGCGTCGGCAATCCGCCTGACCTCGTCCACCCCTAGCGCTCCTGGCTCGCGCGCACCAGGGAGTCCACAGCCTCCTCCCAGCTGGTCAGCGCGTTGCGGGCCTTGTACGCGTAGAGGCGGTCGAAGCTGTCCCGGCGCAGCCGCAGCCAGGCGCTGCCCGGGAAGTAGTGGTCCATCGTCTGCCTCCACACCCGGACCGGCAGCCGGTACTCGGCCTCGCGGTCCCAGGCGATCCGCGCGGTCTTGAGCAGGCCGCCGGCGTCGGCGTAGAACACCGTGCCGCCGAACAGGAACTCGAGCGGGATGTCGCCGTCGCGCACGGCGTCCAGGTACCTGGACGCCGCCACCTCGAAGTCGTAGGTGCACGGCACGGACAGGTCGACCCTCGTGGCGCCGGTGAACGCGGGGACCGCCAGGGTGGCGCGGGTCCAGGGCAGGGTGCGCAGCGTGGAGCCCCACCGCTCCGGCTCGCCGAACAGCTCGTAAAGGCGCTCCTCGGTGGCGTCGTCGTAGGCGCGCCGGCGCGAGGCGATCTGCAACTGGACGTCGAGGACGATGGAGCGGATCGCCTCGTCGCGCCCGGCGCCGATCCGCAGCCCGAAGCGCAGCGTCGGCGCCGCGGCCCGCTCCAGCGGGCCGGCGTCCTCGATCTCGAAATCGAGCTGCGGGATGCGGGCGGCCTCGGCGAAGCGGCCCGGGCTAGCGGCCGACACGCGGGCTATCCCGGCGAGAGGTTGGGCATGCGCGGGTCGATCGGGTTGTGGGCCTTGGGGTCCACGCCGGTCGAGCGCTCGGCGGTCGAGGTGCCGTCCGGGTTGTGGCCGGGCTGGCTCTCGTAGTTGCCGCGGGAGTTGCCCGAGGCGATCCCCGGCGTATGGGCGGGGAGGTCGGGCTCGACGTCGGGCTGGCCGGTCTTGAGCATCCGTCAGCTCCTTTCCGCGGCGCTGGCCGCAGGGGGGTCGGGTGTGGGATGGGTGGGAGGGCTGTGCTCCGGTCGGGCGCGGGCGTCCAGGTCCTCGAAGAACCGCCCGATCGCCTCCCAGACCTCCCTGCCGCCGGTCAGGCCCCTCCACCCGGTGCGGATCAGGCCGACCAGGCGGTAGCAGTCGTCGATCGGGACCAGCCAGTGCCGGCGGGCGCCCTTCACCCGGTTGATCAGCAGCGCCTCCACATCGCTGCGCATCGAGTCCAGCACCGGGTTGTCGCGCTCGAGTCGGGCCCAGGCGTCGAGCTGGAGCAGCGATTCGGTGGCGCCCATGGGGCTGGGATAGAACGCCATGACGCGGTCCTCGCGCGAGCTGCGAAACAAGAACGCCATGTCCACCGGTAGGCGCAGCTCTTCCCAGCTGACGTCGCTGAGCTCGAAGTCGTCCAGCCGCAGGCGGCGGTCGGGCACCAGCCGGTACTGCCCCTGGCTCGCCGCCTCGCGGTCGAACAGCAGCGAGCAGGGCCGGCATGTGCACTTGAGCTCCCGGTTGGAGATGTCCAGCAGGTGGCGGTGGTCGGGCCCGATCCGCTGGCTGCACAGCTCGCAGCGCTCGGCCTGGGGCTCGGCGCGCTCGGGGTCGCGCCGCGCGAGCCGCCGCAGCCGAGAGGAGGCCAGCGTGTCGGCCCGGCTGGCCACGTCAGCCCACCGCGGTGCCCAGCGCCACCTTGACCCGGCCGGCGTCGTCGACCAGGAGCGGCACCGGCTCGAGGTGCAGGTCCGGGGCGTCCAGGCACCTTCCCGCCTCGCGCACGTCATAGCGGCGTCCGCAGGAGGCGCAGGTCAGCTCCACCATCTCCAGCGCGGCGCGCTCGAGGGACGCGCCGCACTCGGGACAGGCCGGGCGGTAGGCGTAAAGCGTCCCGTCCAGCGCGAGGAACAGCACGTCCTCGCCGGCCACGCGCTTGACCACCGAGCCGCCGCCGGAGAGCTCGGGCATCCCGCCCGCGGTCGCCCAGTGCGGCTCGCCCTCGGTCGCCGGGGCCGGCGGCTCGATCAGCGAGTCGGAGACCTCCAGCTGGAGCAGCCCCTGGGACGGGGCCGGCGGCTGCGCGGCACCCTCGGCCTCGATGGCCCGCAGGTCCGGGGCGGTCTTGTGGATCGCGTCCTCGATCGCCAGCTTCAGCGTCATGGTCGACGATGGGCAGCCGCTGCAGCTGCCCTCCAACCGCAGGCGCGCCACGCCGTCGGAGACCCCCAGCAGCTCCACGTCGCCGCCGTGCGACTCGAGGTAGGGGCGGACCTCGTCCAGCCCGGCGCGGACCCGGTGCTCGAGCGGCACGGGATGGAGGTCGTGCAGCAGCAGCAGGTGCGAGACCAGCTCGTCGCCGGACAGCGCCCGCGCCAGCTCGCCGTCGTCGCGGGCGGCGATCCGCTCGACGATCCGGCTCAGCCCCTCGCCGTAGAGGTCGAGCAGCGCCTCCACCATCTCCAGGGCCCGCTCCCGGGCCGAGGGGTCGGGCAGGGCCTCGAGCTCTTCGAGGAGCGTCTCGACCCGCCCGACCCGCTCGCGTGCCTGACTGTCGTCCACGCCGACCCTCAGCCGTGCTCACCCAGCATCGGCTGGTGCACGCGGCGCAGCGTCTTCCCCTTGCCCAGGTACATGTGCACCCCGCAGGGCAGGCAGGGATCAAAGCTGCGCACCGCCCGCATGATGTCGATGCCGCGGAACTCGTCGGGGCCGTTCTCCTCGAAGATCGGCTGCCCGGTGACCGCGTCCTCGTAGGGCCCCGGCGTCCCGTAGGAGTCGGTCGGGCTGCCGTTCCACGGGGTCGGCGGGTAGGGGTGGTAGTTGGCGATCTTGCCGTCGCGGATCACCAGGTGGTGCGAGAGCACGCCCCGCACCGCCTCGTGGAAGCCGCAGCCGATCGCCTCGTCGGGCACGTCGAAGTTCTCGAAGACCTTCGTGCGCCCGGCCCTGACCTCGTTGAGCGCCATATCCACGAAGTGCAGCGCCATCGCCGCCGAATAGGCGACGAAGTAGATCCGCGCCCGATCACGCTCGATCGCATTCGACCATTGCGGGATCTTCCACTCCAGCGTCTGCTCCGCCGTGTTGGGCGTCTGGGGCAGGTTGATCAGCACGCTCTGCCCGGTTGCCTTCACGAACGGCGTGTCCACCTTGCCGGCCAGCGCGGTGGCCCACAACCGCGCCAGGGCCCCGCCGCCGGTGTCGAGCGCGAGGTGGTCGCCGGTGCGGTTGTCGTACCAGCGCGGGCTCATCACCCACGAGTAGTTGCCGCCTTCCAGGTCGCGCTTCTGCGGCTTGGGAATCGTGGTCTGGTTCCAGGGATGGCGCTTGTCCACCGGGTTGCCCAGCGGGTCACGCGGCACGAACGTCTCCTCGTTGACCCAGTCCTCGTAATACGAGCTGCCCAGCATGATGCGGATCCCGAGGTTGATGTCCACCAGGTCGGTGGTCACCAGCTCACCGTCGACCACCACCCCCGGGGTGACGAACATCTCGTTGCCCCAGTCGTTCATGGTGCGGTACTGGTAGTCGGCGTGCTCCGGGTTGTTGAAGGCGCCCCAGCAGCCCAGAAGGATGCGCCGCCGGCCGACCTCCTCGTAGCCCGGCAGGGCCTCGTAGAAGAAGTCGAACACGTCGTCGTTCATCGCCACCGCCTGCTTGACGAAGTCGAGGCAGCGCAGCAGCCGGCTGAGGTAGTCGGTGAACAGGGTGGGCGTGGCCACCGTGCCGACGCCGCCCGGGTAGATCGTGGAGGGATGGACGTGGCGCCCCTCCATGAGGCAGATCATCTCCCGCCCGATCCGGCTCATGTGCAGCGCTTCCTTGTACGTCTCGCCCGTGAAGGGGTTGTAGGAGCGCATGATGTCGGCGATCGTCCGGTAACCGTGGACGTCGGCGTTGCGGGCCTCGGTCTTCTCCGCCTTCTCCAGCACGCTGGGATTGGTCTCCTTGACCAGCTGCTCGCAGAAGTCCACGAACACCAGGTTGTCCTGGAAGATGATGTGGTCGAAGATGTACTCGGCCGCCTCGCCGAGGTTGACGATCCACTCGCCCAGGGGCGGCGGCTTGACGCCGTAGGCCATCTGCTGGGCGTAGCACGAGCACACCGCGTGGTTGTCGCCGCAGATGCCGCAGATGCGGCTGGTGATGAAGTGCGCGTCACGCGGGTCCTTGCCCTTCATGAACACGCTGTAGCCGCGGAACAGGGAGGAGGTGCTCTTGCACGACACCACCTCCCGGTTGTCGAAGTCGATCTTGGTGTAGATGCCCAGGTTCCCGACGATCCTGGTGATCGGGTCCCAGGACATGTCGACGATCTTGCCGGCCTCCGGCTTGACTCTCTCCCTAACCGCCATTCCTCGGTCTCCTCTCGGTCCCTAAGTCAGTCCGTGCGCGTCTTGAAC
>DATFPO010000216.1:0-3243 GCA_035264745.1 Solirubrobacteraceae bacterium
CGCCTGCCTCCGCTTGCGCGGACACGGACGGTACGTGCATCTGGGAATGTCCGCCCTACCTGCCCTCCCGGCGAGAGGGCTTTGGCTCCGCAGCCCGAGGCGTGGAGGACGCCTCATAGCTTCTATGGGCCGCGCGTCGACGTTAGGGCGGACTCCCCGAGGACGCGCGGTAAGTGACGGCGCCTACATGGCCACCACCGCTGGGAGCCGTTGTTGACGTGGGGAGTAGTTCGGCCTGTCTGAGCAGCCGCAGGCCGTCGCGCGCGCAGTCGGCGACCAGCAGCTCGTAGCCGTCGGCGGTCAGGTTGTCCGCCAGGAAGGTCCGCGTCGCCGTGTCGTCCTCGACCACCAGGAGTGTCGAGCGCTCGTCATCCACGGCCCTCCCTAGGACGCTGCGACCGACTTTCGCCCCCGGGGGGCGCGGGAGCGCCCTACCGCTGTTGGCCGGCCGGCCGGACCAGGATCTCGTTGAGCGCCACGTGGGACGGCCGGGAGACCGTGTACACGATCGCCTGGGCGATGTCCTCGGCGTGCAGCGGCTCGCCGATCTCCTCGCGCAGCCGGTTCACCATCTCGAGCACCGTGGCGTCGGTGTTGTGATCGACCAGCTCGGTCTCGACCATCCCGGGCTCGATCACCGACACCCGGATGCCCGCCTGCACGACCTCCTGGCGCAGCGCCTCGGTGAACGCGTTCACCCCGAACTTGGTGAGGTTGTAGACGGCGGAGCCCAGGGTGGCTCGGCGGCCGGCCACCGAGGAGACGTTGACGATGTCCCCTCCCCCGCCCTCGGTCATCAGCGGCAGGGCGGCGTGCGTGCAGTAGAGGAGGCCCAGGAGGTTCACGTCGATCATGCGGCGCCACTGCGCCGTGTCGGCGCCGATCACCGGTCCCAGGAGCATCACCCCCGCGTTGTTGACCAGGATGTCCAGGCCGCCCAGCTCTTCGTTCGCGCGGCGGATGAGCTGACCGGCCTGGTCCTCGTTAGAGACGTCGGTGGCCACCGCCAGGGCTCGACCGCCATCGGCGTCGATCCTGCCCGCCAGTGCCTCCAGGCGGTCCTCTCGCCGCCCGGCCAGCGCCACCGCGGCCCCGGCGGCGGCAAGCGCCCGGGCGGTCGCCTCGCCGATGCCCGAGCTCGCCCCGGTGACCACCGCAACTCGCCCTGAGAGGTCCGCCGCCACGGTCCCAACCCTAGAGGTTGGCGTCGTGCAAGTTCGGCTGCACACCGGGCCGCGGGGCAGGACTCGGCCATATGATCCCGACGCCCATGGAGGAGGCGCGCCGCGGCAACTACGACTCCGGCCAGGACTTCGTGCTCGAGTACGGCGACCTGCGGTTCACGTTCAACGAACGCGATTTCTCCGAGCGTTGCGAGCAGGCGGCGCTCAAGCTGGGGTTCGTCGACGGCCGGCTCAACCCAGCCGAGGTCGAGGATCTGGTCAACCTGGTCGTGAACGGCGAGGTCCACGACCCGGCCTCCGAGCTCGGAGAGCACGTCAACGACTGCTGGCCCGACCTGGTCGGGCCGGCCGAGCGCTCGCTCGTCCACTGGCTGCGGCGGCTGGTCTTCCGCTCCGCCTGGCTCGATCAGCGGGTCAAGGAGGGCGAGCTGGACGTCGCCTACGACCAGGACACCGAGTCGTTCGCCTACATCCAACCCGAGCGCGACCACGAGCCGATCGAGCTCGCGCCCGGGCCGACTTGGGCCAAGGTCGCCTACGTGCCCCGGTTGCGCTAGCCGGGCGACGCGGCGTTCCGGGCTCGCGCGATCGCCTCGGCGCCGGCCTCGCCGACCAGCAGCTCCGCGCGCATCGTCCCGCTCCCGTTCACGTCGAGCGACGGATATCGCCGTGCGGCCGCCAGCTGGGCGTCGAAGGCGAGCACCGTGGTCTCGCCGCCCAGCGGCCGGGAGCCGATCGCCAGGACGGTCAGCGAGCCGCCGTCCACGATGTTCCGCGCCGCGGCCAGCGCACCGGCCGCAGCGCCGGCGGGCAGCCCGTCCAGGGAGTCGATGGCGACCACGACATCGCCGCCCCGGGCGGCGATCCGCCGGCCCTGCTCCACCACCGCCTCGACCGCTTGAGCCTGCGCGTCAGCCGAGCTGCCGAGCGGCGCGACCGCGGTCGGCGCCACCGGACCGGCATTCCACTCCGCCGCCTCCTCCGGTCGGGTCCCGGCCAGCGCCAGCAGCAGGTTGACTCCGTCCAGCGCGGAAAGCGCACCGGTCAAACGGCGCAGCGCCTCCGTCTTGCCCGACCGGGCGGGCCCGACGAGCGACACGCGCGAGCCGCGGCCGAGCGGGGCAAGGGACTCGATCGCGGCCAACGTGGGGTCGTCGGCGCCCAGCTCGAAGCGCTCGGTCGGGAAGCCGGCCGGAAGCTCCTCGTACCGGGTGCCCTCGGCGACCTCGTCGGCCGGCGCCCCGTTGATGGTCTCGACCCGGATCAGCGAGGGGAAGCGCTCGGACCGCCGCGGCCGGCGCGCCGGGCCGGTGACGACGTCTCCCGAGACCAGCTCGCAGCGACGGACCTGCGCCGCCGAGATGTAGACATCCTCGTCGGAGGGGCCGGGCGGCGAGACCCGCACGAACCCGGAGCCGTTGGCCAGTAGCTCGACGACTCCCTCGACGGTAGCCTCGGGCGGCTCGGGCTCATCGGCTTCGCCGGCGGAGGGCTGGCCTTCGCCGGGGCGCGCCCGCCCCCGCCCCCGGCCGCCACGGCGTCGCGGGCGCGGCTGGCGCTCGGCGGTCTCGTCGCCCGCCTCCTCCTCGGCCACCTCGGCGGCGGCGGGACGCTGGCCCTCACCCGGGGCGGCGCCCTCCTCGCGGGCCACGATCGCCTCGATCAGCTCGGGCCGGCGCAGCCGACGGTAGCCGTCGAGGCCCAGCTCCGAGGCGATGGCGTGAAGGTCGGACAGTGGGCTCGCCTCCAGGGCGGAACGGTCTAGGACGGACATCGCTTCGTCCTTTCGGTGGGTGGTCGGTGGGCGCCCGGCCACGTTGGGTCAGTGGCCGGCGACCTGGCCCCCGAAGGGGCCGGCGCCAGCACTCTAGTCGTTGTCCGCGTCGGCCCCGTCGGTCAGGAAGCGACCGGCTCGCCGGCCACCAGCCCCTTCAGCCAGCGGCCGAACTCGGGGCGCGACTCCCAGTCGGCGGTGAAGCGCTCGATCCCCGCCTCGGTCAGGGGATGGGCGAGCATCTGGCGAAGCACCTTGGCGGGCACGGTGGCCACCTCGCATCCC
>DATFPO010000217.1:0-7302 GCA_035264745.1 Solirubrobacteraceae bacterium
TCCGCGATCGCGCTGGCCGGTGCCGGGCTGGAGCGCTTCGCCACCGAGATCCGCCACCTCCAGCGCACCGAGGTGCGGGAGGTCCAGGAGCCCTTCCGGCCGGGCCAGAAGGGCTCGAGCGCGATGCCCCACAAGCGCAACCCGATCGTCTCCGAGCGCATCTGCGGCCTGGCTCGGGTGCTGCGGGGCAACGCCGGCGCGGCGCTGGAGAACGTGGCGCTGTGGCACGAGCGCGACATCTCGCATTCCAGCGCCGAGCGCATCGTCATCCCGGACTCGACCGTCCTCATCGACTACCTGCAGCAGCTGGCGATCGGCCTGGTGCGAGGGATGGTGGTTGACGGCGATCGGATGGGCGCGAACCTGGAGCTGACCTGCGGCGCCCTGTTCTCCCAGCGCACGCTGCTGGCGCTGGTCGAGGCCGGGATGTCCCGCGACGACGCCTACCGGCTGGTCCAGGCGGCGGCTCAGCGGGCCTGGGACGAGCAGACCCCTCTGCGGGACCTCCTGGCCGCCGAGCCGGCGGCACAGGGCATCGACCTCGACGCCGTCTTCGACTACGGCCACTACACGCGGCACGCCGGGACGATCTTCGAGCGCCTCGACGCCATCGTCTGACCGCTGGACCAAACCAGCTGCGGCGCGGGGAAGGGCGGAGGGGACCCTCCGGCGTAGCGAGCTCCAAGCCATGCCCGCGGAGGGGATATCCCTCCCCGGAACGGGGGATGGCTCCCACCGTGGGGGGGACCCGCGGGTCCGGCGACCGCATATCCTCGATGCGCCGATGAGGATCGGGATCGTCGCCCACTGGTTCAACCGGGGTCAGGGCGTGGTGGCGCGCCACCTGCGCTCGGCCCTCGACGAGCTGGGCCACGACACCTTCGTGCTCGCGCGCCCGACGCGCGCCACCAACCGGCGCCCGGCGTTCGTCGACCGCGGCGACGTGTGGGATCAGCCCGAGGTAACCGAGGCGTCCACTTTCGCCATCCCGGCGGCCGAGTACGAGCAATGGGCGGCGGGCCGGCGGCTGGACGCCGTCTTCTTCGACCAGAACTATCAGTTCGAGGAGATCGCCGGGCTGCGCCGGCGGGGGGTGACGACGCTCGCCCGCTTCGTCTGGGAGGCGTTCTCGCCGGCCGACGTGGCCGGCGCCCGGGAGGCGTTCGACGTCATCTACTCGGTCACCGAATGCGAGCAGCGCCGCTACGCCGAGCTGGGAATCGACAGCCCCCGCGTGGTGTGGGGGTGCCACCCCGAGCTGCTGGCGGTCAGGCCCGAGCGCGAGGAGCCGCCGGTCAAGCTCTTCTTTCCCGGGGGGTTCCTCTCCAAGCGCAAGCCCATCCGGCCCGTCCTGCGGGCGTTCGCCGATGTGCCCGACGCCGACCTGCGCCTGGTGGTCAAGGCCCAGGTCCCACGGCGCGGCGACTTCCTCCAGGAGATGTCGGACCGGGACCCGCGGATCGCGGTGATCCGCGACGACCTGCCCGCGGCCGAGCACCTGCGGCTGTTCGCCTCCTGCCACGTCTGCCTCGCCCCGAGCCGCTGGGAGGGCCTGGGGCTGCACCTCTACGAGGCCGTGGCCTTCGGCATGCCGATCGTCACCACCGACATACCGCCGATGAACGAGGTCGTGCGGGCGGGGTTCAACGGGCTGCTCCTCGCCCCCAGGCCCACCAAGCACATGACCCGCTCGGGCATCCCCGCCTACGACCCCGACCGGAACCAGCTGGTGGACGCCATCCGGCGGTTGGCCGACCCGGAGCTGCGGGCGCAGCTCTCGGCCGGCGCGCTCGAGACCCGCGAGCGGCTGAGCTGGTCACGGACCGTGGCCGGGCTGCGGACGCTGCTCGAGACGGCGGTCCCGGTCGCCGCGGCCGGCCGGCCATGAATCTGTTCGTCCAGGGCATGCGGCGGTCGGGGACCACGATCGTCTACGACGCCCTGCTCGAGGACGGAGGCCTGCGCTGCCTCTACGAGCCGTTCACGTCGGACAAGGCCGCCATCGGGGGCGGCAGCGGGATGCGCGGGCACGACCTGTTCGCCGAGGTCCGGGCGCTGCGCGAGCGCTTCCGGCGCGAGCGCCGCCCCGAGCTGGACACCACGCTGCTCAACCACGGCGCCCCCCGCGACCCTGAGCTCGAGCTCCAGCGCGACCTGCCGGACTACTGCCGCGAGTACCTGCGCTTCCTGCTCGAGCAGGCGCCGGACAACGTGGTCAAGGAGGTCCGGCTGTACTGCAAGCTGCCGGTGGTGGCCGAGATATCGCCGGGGGCGTCGGTGCTGCACGTCGTCCGAGACCCCCGCGCGGTGGCCAGCTCGATCATGCTGGGGCGGGGGCGCAAGCGCCGGCGCCTGTTCGAGGACCCGGACGGCTTCTTCACCCACCGGTCCGAGCGCTCCCTGTTCGCCAGCCGGGCGCTCTCCGAGGTGCTGCTGCGCCGGCCCGAGCACCGTCACCTGCGCGGCTGCCCCGACCTGGAGCGGATCCTGCTGGTGTGGCGGTTCACGTTCGAGGAGGCGCGGCGGGACGGGCTGCGCTGCTTCGGTGACCGCTACCGCCTGATGCGCCACGAGGACCTCACCGCGGACCCCGCCCGGGGCGTGGCGGCGATCTACGCGCTGCTCGCCCGCCGGCCCCCGCCACACGTCCTGGACTGGGCCGAGCGCAACGTCTCCGCCCGCGAGGACGTGTTCGCCCCGACCGACTCGAGATGGGCCCGGGCAGCCGCCCGGGTGGGCCTGGAGCCGGCGCTGCGCGCGGCCGGCTACGAGCCCCGGGCGGCGCCGGTCTGAGCGCCGCTCCGGGCCCGAGCGGCTCCGGCCCCGTTGGTAGCATCGCCGCAGTGAGCACGGTCGCCGACCTTCCCCTGATCGCGTCCGGGAAGGTCCGCGAGATGTACGACCTCGGGGACGAGCTGCTGATGGTGGCCTCCGACCGAGTGTCCACCTACGACGTCGTCCACCCCACCCCGGTCCCGGACAAGGGAGCGGTGCTGACCGGCCTGTCGGTGTTCTGGTTCGAGCGCACCGCCGGGATCGTCCCCAACCACTTCGTGTCGGCCGGCGAGGGAGTCCCGGCAGAGGTCAGAGGCCGGGCCATCCGGGCCCGGAAGCTCGAGATGGTCCCGGTCGAGTGCGTGGTGCGCGGATACCTGAGCGGCTCGGCCTGGCGGGACTACGGCCGCGACGGGGCAGTGTGCGGCATCTCGCTGCCGCCCGGCCTGCGGGAGTCGGAGCGCCTGCCCGAGCCCATCTTCACCCCCGCCACCAAGGCCGACGTCGGCGACCATGATGAGAACGTTGACTTCGATCGGGCCGCGCAGATCATCGGCGACCGCGCCCTGCTCGAGCGCCTGCGCGACGTCTCGACAGCGCTGTACCGCCATGGTTCGGACCACGCCCGCGAGCGCGGGATCATCCTGGCGGACACCAAGTTCGAGTTCGGCCTCGACGCGGCCGGGAAGCTGACCCTGGGCGACGAAGTGCTTACCCCGGACTCCTCGCGGTTCTGGCCGGCCGACGGCTACCAGCCCGGTCGCGGCCAGCCCAGCTTCGACAAGCAGTTCGTCCGCGACTGGGCGTCCGGCACCGGATGGGACCGCACACCCCCGGCACCCGCCATCCCTCCCGACGTGGTCGAGCAGACCCGAGACCGCTACCTGGAGGCCTACGAGCGCATAGCCGGCGAGCCGTTCGCGGAGTGGCGGCGGCGGGTGGGGGCGTGAAGGCCCGGGTGCTGGTGCGCCCGAAGCAGGGCATCCTGGACCCACAGGGCAAGGCCGTCGAGCGGGCGCTGCCCGCGCTGGGCTTCGAGGGGGTGACCAACGTCCGGGTGGGCCGCCTGATCGAGCTGGAGGTCGAGGACCCGCGCCAGCTCGGGCAGATGTGCGAGCAGCTCCTGGCCAACCCACTGATCGAGGACTACGAGATAGTCACCGAGCCGGCCGCGGAGGCGCCGGCGACGGCGGCGTGAAGGTCGGGGTCGTCCGCTTCCCGGGCTCGTGCGACGAGCTCGACGCGCTGGCAGCCGCCTCGCTGGTGGGCGAGGCGACCATCCTCCCCCACGGCCGGCCGGAGCTGAGCGGCGTGGACGCGGTGGTGATCCCAGGGGGCTTCTCCTACGGGGACTACCTGCGTGCGGGGGCGATCGCCCGCTTCGCGCCGGTGATGGAGGCGGTCGCACGCTTCGCCCGGGAGGGCGGGCCGGTGCTCGGGATCTGCAACGGCTTCCAGGTGCTCTGCGAGGCGCGGCTGCTGCCCGGAGCGCTGCTGGCCAACCGGCACCTGCGCTTTCGCTGCCGGCAGGTCACATGCCTGGTCGACAACCCGCAGACGCCGTTCACCCGCGCCTGCCGGGGGAGACAGACCCTCTCCATCCCGGTCAAGCACACCACCGGCCGCTACCACGCCCCCGAGCCCGTGCTCGACGAGCTCGAGGCGCGCGGACAGGTCGTCCTGCGCTACGCGGAGGAGGCCAACCCCAATGGCTCGGCGCGCGACATCGCCGGCGTCTGCAGCGCCGAGGGAAACGTATTCGGGCTGATGCCCCATCCCGAGCACGCGGTCGACCCCCTGACCGGTTCGCGCGACGGACTGTGCATCTTCGAGTCGATGCGCGAGCACGTGGACGGAGCGCTTGCCGTCGCCTAGCGCCGGAACCGTGTCCGCTCCCCACCGCGAGCTCGGGCTGACCGACCCCGAGTATGAGCTGATCTGCGACCGTCTCGGGCGCGAGCCCAACCAGGTCGAGCTGGCGATGTTCTCGCTGCTGTGGTCCGAGCACTGCGCCTACAAGCACTCCCGCAAGCTGCTGGCCAGGCTTCCCACCGGCGGTCCCGGGGTGGTGATGGGCCCGGGTGAGAATGCCGGGGCGGTGGAGGCCGGGGCGGGGATGGTGCTGGCCTTCAAGGTGGAGTCGCACAACCACCCCTCGGCGGTGGAGCCCTTCCAAGGCGCCGCCACCGGGGTGGGCGGCATCCTGCGTGACGTGTTCGCGGTGGGCGCCCGGCCGATCGCGGTGCTCGACTCGCTGCGCTTCGGCGAGCCGGGTGCCAGCCGGCGCTCGCGCTACCTCCTCGACCGGGCGGTCGCCGGCATCGGGCACTACGGCAATTCGATCGGCGTCCCGACCGTGGGCGGCGAGCTGTACTTCGAGGCGCCCTACGAGCAGAGCTGCCTGGTGAACGCCATGTGCGTGGGGCTGGCTCCAAGGGAGCGGCTGGTCCGCTCGGCCGCGACGGGGCCGGGGAACCCCATCGTGCTGATGGGCGCGTCGACGGGCCGGGACGGCATCGGCGGGGCGTCGGTTCTGGCCTCGGCCGAGCTCGACGAGGGCGATGAGGCCAAGCGCCCGAGCGTGCAGATCGGCGACCCGTTCGAGGAGAAGAAGCTGATGGAGTGCTGCCTGGAGCTGCTCGAGGAGGGTGCGCTGATCGCGCTCCAGGATCTCGGGGCGGCGGGCCTCACCTCCTCCAGCGCCGAGATGGCCAGCAAGGGCGGCGTCGGCGTGGACATCGATGTCGCCCGCGTCCCGCTGCGCGAGCCGGGAATGGAGCCGTTCGAGGTGATGATCTCCGAGTCCCAGGAGCGGATGCTGGCGGTGGTGGAGCCGTCGCGGCTCGAGCGGGTGTTCGACGTGTGCGCAGCCTGGGAGGTCGGCGCGGCGGCGGTGGGCGAGGTCACGGCGAGCGGCCGGGTCCGGGTGCTGTCCGGCTCGGAGGTCGTGGCCGACGTGCCGGTGGCCGTGCTGGTGGATGACTGCCCGCTCTACGACCTGGATCCGCGCCCGCCGCGGACACCGCTCTACCCGCGGCCGGCGCGAACGCTGGAGGAGGGCGACGCCGCGGCCACCCTGCTGGGCCTGCTGGCCTCGGCCAACCTGGCCTCCCGACGACCGCTGTTCGAGCAGTTCGACTGGATGGTCCAGTCGCGCACCGTCCGCCGCCCGTCGCAGGCCGACGCCGCCGTCCTGCACCTGCCGGACGGGGGCGCGGTGGCGGTCTCGATCGACGGCAACGGACGCCGGGTGGCCTGCGACCCCTATCGCGGGACCATGGAGGCGGTCTTCGAGGCGGCGGCCAACCTGGCTTGCGTGGGGGCCGAGCCGCTCGGGCTCACCAACTGCCTTAACTTCGGCAACCCCGAGAAGCCCCACATCGCCTGGCAGCTGGAACGGTCGGTGGCCGGGCTGGCCGACGCCTGCCGCACGATCGACGTGCCAGTGGTCGGGGGGAACGTCTCGCTCTACAACGAGGGACCGGACGGCCCGATCTACCCGACGCCGGTGGTGGGCCTCGTGGGGCGCATTCCCGACGTCGAGCGCGCGGGCGGGCTCGGTTTCGCCCGCGAGGGCGACGCGATCGCCGTCGCCGCCGGCTCGTCCCGGCCTGACCTGGCCGGCTCTGAGCTGAGCAAGCTGCGCGGCGAGCCGCTGCCCGGGCGTCTGCCGGAGTGGCACGGGCAGGAGGTGGCCGGGACCATCGCCGCGGTCCGCGAGGCGGTGCGCTCGGGCGGCCTGTCAAGCGCCCACGACGTCGCGGAGGGAGGCCTGGCCGCGGCGGTCGCCGAGTGCTGCCTGGCCGGAGCCCTGGGGGCGCGAGTCGAGCTCCCGCCCTCGCACGACCCGGAACGTGACCTGTTCGGCGAGGCCCCGGGCCGATTCGTGGTGTCCGGGTCGAGCCCCGCGCTGGAGGCGCTGCGCGGGCGGGTTCCCCTCGAGTTCTGCGGTCGGGTGGGGGGCGACCGCCTGACGATCACGTCACCCCCGGCGCGGGTCGAGCTGTCCCTCGATGCCCTGCGCCAGGCGCACGAGTCGGGGCTGGCCCGGTTCTTCGCCTAGGCCGGCGTGCGCCCGGTCGACCCCAGAGGACTCCAGCGCCGACTGCTCTACTTCCCCTCGCGCCTGCCCGTGGCGCCGGCGGGCGAGCTCATCGCCGGCGCCCGGGACGTGGCGCTGCGGACCGACGACGGCCTGCGGCTCGGGGCCTGGCTGGTCCCGGCGTCCGATCCCGCCCTCGGCGTGGCGGTGCTGGTGGCCAACGGCAACGCCGGCGACCGGGCGATGCGCGCTCCGCTGGCCGCGGCGCTGGCCGCCCAGGGCCTGGCCGTGCTGCTGTTCGACTACCGCGGGTTCGGCGGGAACCCGGGCGGCCCCGACGAGGAGGGGCTCGCCCTCGACGTCCGGGCCGCCCGGAGCTACCTGCTCGACGAGGCCGGGGTCCCTCCCGGGCGGCTGCTCTACTACGGCGAGAGCCTGGGCTGCGCCGTCGTGACCGAGCTGGCCGTCGAGCACCCGCCGGCCGG
>DATFPO010000218.1:0-4100 GCA_035264745.1 Solirubrobacteraceae bacterium
GCCTGCTTCGGGGCCAGCGGGACCTGGGGATAGATGGCCTGCATGCGACGGCCCATGAGATAGAGCGGGATCTGCGGCCCGGGCACGTTGGTGACCACCAGGTTGAAGAACCGCTGGCGGGCGCTCAAGCGGGCAGCCTGGGACATGATGGTGGGCGGCGCGAAGCCGGCCAGGTCGGTCAGCACCTCCGCGCCCACCGCCTGCCCCGAGGACTTCAGGTGGCCCATCGCGTCGTGGACCACCTCGAAGCACTCGATCGGGTCCTCGATGCCGACCGGCAGCGGCGCGTACATCGTGGCCACCCGGTTGCCGAGCGCTCCGCGCTCGGTGTCGGCCCGGACCGACACCGGCACCATCGCCTTGAGCTGCAGGCCCTCGGTCGCCTCCCCGCGCCGGCGCAGGAAGCGGCGCAGGGCCAGCGTCACCGTGGTGAGGACGACGTCGTTGACCGTTCCCTCGAGGCCGTCCTTGATCGCCTTGAACGTGTCGAGGTCGGCCTCGACCCAGGTGAAGCGCCGATGCGGGCCGATGGAGACGTTGAGCGGGCTGGACGGGGCGCCCCGGCCGGCGCGGGCCAGCGCTCCCACCGCCGCGACCCCCTCGATCGCGCGCTCGGCCACGTGACGGGGGCCGCGCACCAGCGCCCGTACGCCGCGAACCGCCTCGGAGGGGACGACCGCGCGCTCCAGGAGGGCGTCGGCCAGCAGGCGCGTGCGGTTGGGCAGCGGCCGCGGGATCCACGGCTCGGCCTGCGGGATCGGCGCGGGCTCGGGGGCGGCGTCGAACAGCACGGTGGTGATGTCCACCCCGGAGACGCCGTCGACCAGCGCGTGATGGGTCTTGGCCACCACCGCGAAGCGGCCGTCGGCGAGGCCCTGCACCAGCCACATCTCCCACAGCGGCTTGGTGCGGTCGAGCCGCTGGGAGAACAGGCGCCCGGCCAGGCGCTTGAGCTGCGACGCGTCGCGCGGTCGCGGCAGCGCCGTGTGGCGGACGTGGTAGGCGATGTTGAAGTGGGGGTCGTCCACCCACACTGGACGACCCTGCTCGAGCGGCACGAAGGCCAGCCGCTGGCGGTAGCGCGGCACCAGGTGCAGGCGCCCCTCGATGTGCTCGACGAGCTCCTGGTGGGACGGCGCCGGGGAGTCGAACACCATCACCGATCCCACGTGCATGTGGGCGGAGTCGCGCTCGAGGTGCAGGAAGGAGGAGTCGAGCCCGGTCAACCGGTCGGAGGAGGCCACGCCACGATTCTCGCGCCCGGACCGCCCGCTTGCAAATCGCGCGGCGTCGGCCGCTCGCTAGCGTTCGCCGTCGTGAGCGACCGCCCGCGACCCGAGGCCGGCCCGATCGAGGCGGCCCTCGGGGACCTGTACCGGGGGCACGCCTCGCGACTGCCCCCCGGCACGGAGTGGTTCGACGCCCACACCCACACCGGGTTCAACGATCCGGACGGTTTCAAGGCGAGCGCCGAGCAGATCCTGGCCGGGCTGGACACCGCCGGGCATGCCCGGGCGCTGGTGTTCAGCACCCAGGAGCCGGGTGGCTACCGGGCGGCCAACGAGCGCGTGATCGCCGAGGCGCAGGTCTCCGAGGGTCGCCTGCTGGCCCTGTGCCGGCTCGACCCCCGCAACGACCCGGTGGTCGAGGCGGAGCGATGCCTGGACACCGGGGCGGTGGGCTTCAAGCTGCACCCCCGCGCCGAGCGGTTCACGATGTCCGAGCCGGGGATCGAGCGCGTCGTCGCCCTGGCGCACGAGCGCCGCCTGCCGATCGTCATCCACGCCGGGCGCGGGATCCCGGCCCTGGGCTGGGACACCGTCGCGCTGGCCCGCCGCTTCCCGGGCGCGCGGCTGATCCTGGCCCACGCCGGCATCAGCGACCTGGCGTGGATCTGGCGGGAGGCGCAGACCTGTCCCAACCTGTTCTTCGACACGGCATGGTGGAACGTCGCCGATCTGCTGGCGCTGTTCGCCCTGGTGCCGCCGGGCCACATCCTCTACGCCAGCGACATGCCCTACGGGCACCCGCTGTTCAACGGGCTCGCCCTGCTGCGCTGCGGACAGGCGGTGGGCCTGGCACCCGACGTGGTGGCCGAGATCGCCGGCGGCCAGCTGGCGCGCCTCATCGACGGGCACGAGCCCCGCGACCTCGGCGCGGCGCCCGGGCCGCCGGCGCACCCCCAGCCGCCCGCCGCGCCGCGGGTGGTCCAGCACCTCACCGGCGCGATCTCCCGGACCATGGGGGGCGCCGACCCGACCGAGCCCCTGGCCCTGGCCCGCCTGGCCTGCGACGTGCCCGCCGACGATCCCGAGCGTCCGCTGCTGGACCGCGTGGCGCCGCTGATCGCCGTCGCGCAGGAGGCGGTCGGCGGGCTGCCCGGCTCGCTGCGCGGCGTCGTCGGCCCCTCGATGAGCGCGGCGCTGCTGGCGGGCACGCCCACCGTGGGAGTGTGACCGCGGTCACACACCGGGCGGCGGCAGACCCTATCCTCGAACGTTCGTTCGACCAAGCCGAGTCGCTGCTGCCCGGAGCGGCAGCGAACGGGGGACCCAGACGCTCGCGCGGGATGACCGCGGCGGGCATGGGGCGAATCGGCCGCTGATGCGGCCGTAGCGCAGGTCCCGACGCGCCCAGTCGCGTCGGGGCAACCGCGAGCCCGGCAGCTAACCCCGTAGGCGTCCGGTCGCGGAACGCAAGGAGGCCTCGGGTGACACCGATGTCAACGCTGCGCGCGCGCTCGCGCGCGCCCGGAGCAGCGGCGCTCTTCGCCGCCACGATCACCGCCGTCACACCGTTCGCGGCGACGGCAGCGGGTGCCGGAAGCCCGACCACGGCGCCGGCGCTGTCCGATCCGACCCCGACCTACCGCCAGCCGGTCACGGTGCGCGGCCGCACCGCGGTCCGCTACGCGCGTGGCCTGGCCAGGCTGGAGTTCGCCGGCCCCAACGAGGGCTGGCAGCCGCTCCGCACCGCCACGGTGGACACCACCGGCCGCTACTCGTTCCGGGTGGCGCTGATCCGCTCGGGCGCCCTGCGCGTGGTCGTCCGTCAGCGACCGACCGCCGTGCAGGCGGCCGCCGTCGAAGAGCAGGCCGGGCCGGTCCGGCAGGTGGCGGTCGGCGCCCAGCTGGTGGT
The DNA here is from genome assembly GCA_035264745.1 of Solirubrobacteraceae bacterium. Classification (GTDB taxonomy): domain Bacteria; phylum Actinomycetota; class Thermoleophilia; order Solirubrobacterales; family Solirubrobacteraceae; genus DATAEY01. The sequence goes on from DATFPO010000218.1 coordinate 3,139, forward strand.
GACCCGCAGCCGCCTGCAGGGGCTCGCCGGCTCCACCGCCAGCGTGAGCGGCTTCATCCGGCCGGCGGCGGCCGGGCGCGTCATCCGCCTGGAGCGGCGGGTCGGCGGCGCCTGGCGGGCGGTCGCCACGACCCGCACGGGTCAGCGCGGCGCCTATCGCCTCGGCTACCGCGTCCCGAAGGGCGGCAGCGCCCCGGCCCGGCTGTCGCTGGGCGCCGACGCGGCCAACGCGCCGTCCGCGCGAAGCCTGGGTCGAACCGGCACCCTGCGTCCCGCCATCGCCTCGCGCTACGACCTGTACGGCGGAGCGCTGGCCTGCGGCGGCCGGCTGGGCTACGACTCGCTGGTGGTCGCGCACCGCAGCCTTCCCTGCGGCACACCGGTGACGATCCAGTACCACGGCCGCACGGTGCAGGCCAGGGTGGCGGACCGCGGCCCGTTCGTGGGCGGTCGCGAGTTCGACCTCGCCGGCGCCGTGGCGCGGCGCCTGGGCTTCGACGGCGTGGGGAGGATCTGGGTCTCGGTGTGACGCCGGGACGCCGGAGGGCACCCGCGGGCAGCCGCGGCGTGCCCTCCGGTCCCACCCGTACGCTGGCCCGGTGGCCCGCGAGCGGGTGATCGCGCACCTCGACCTGGATGCGTTCTACGTCTCGGTCGAGCTGCTGCGTTCGCCCGAGCTGCGGGGCCGGCCGGTGGTGGTGAGCGGGACCGGTCCCCGGGCCGTGGTGACCACCGCCTCCTACGAGGCCCGCAGGTACGGCGTGGGGTCGGCCATACCGGCCGCCCGGGCGCGGCGCCTGTGCCCGCAGGCGGTCTTCCTGAGGCCGGACTTCGAGGCCTACCGCGCCTACTCCCGCCGGGTGATGAAGATGGTGCGCGCGGCGGCGTCCACGGTCGAGGTGGCCGGCCTGGACGAGGCCTATCTGGACATCGGCGAGCGGGTGGCGCCACACGCGGCCATG
>DATFPO010000219.1:0-8389 GCA_035264745.1 Solirubrobacteraceae bacterium
CCTGGGCCTGGACATCATCTGCGACTCGGACCGGGCCGAGGAGGTCAGGGCGGCGCTGCTGGAGGCTGGCGCTGTGCCGGTGTCCGAGGAGGCGGTGGAATGCCTGCGGGTCGAGCGGGGGCGCCCGCGGTGGGGCCTGGACCTCGACGACACCACGATCCCCCAGGAGGCCGGGCTCAACCAGCGCGCGGTGTCGTTCACCAAGGGCTGCTACGTGGGCCAGGAGACCGTGGCGCGCCTGTTCTACAAGGGCCGGCCCAACCGCCACCTGCGCGGCCTGCGGCTGACCGAACCGGCGCGCCCCGGCGCCGAGCTGCGCCTGGGAGACCGGACCGTGGGCACGCTGGGCAGCGTGGCGCGGTCCCCTCGTCACGGCACGATCGGCCTGGCGATCCTGCGCCGGGAGGCGGAGCCCGGCGCCCGCGTGGCGATCGGCGATGGCGGGGCGACCGCCGACGTCGTCGAGCTGCCGTTCACCTGATCCGCAGGTCCGCGTGACCTTCAGCGCCGTGGATCGTCCCGAGCGGCGCGCTGCCCGGCGCGGCTACGAAGGCGGCGATCACGTCCGGCGGCGGGGGCGGGTCGAGCGCAAGACATGGGACCTCGGGGTGCGAGGCCAGCCAGGTCGCGACGATCCGCGCCTCGTCCACCTCGTCGGGGTGGATCGAGCCGGGCGCTCCCGGCGGGGGCCGGGACGCCAGGGCCAGCGACGTGCGGCGCTCGAGCTCGAGCTCTCCCGGCGCCGGACCCCAATCGGCCACCCGACCGCCGACCAGCCAGAAGGCGTCGAACCCTGCTGTCCGGGCGGCCCCGGGCGCGAGCACCAGGCGGGGAGCGGCATGGGCGGCGCGCAGGACGCCCTCCAGGCGCTCGAGCAGCACCGCGAGTCGCTTGTGACGGCGCCGCAGCGCCGCGGCGCGCTCGAACTTGAGCTCCGCCGCGGCGGCGCTCATGCGGGTCTCGACGTGCTCGAGCAGCCGCCCCCGGGCGTCGTCGTCGCCGGCGAACAGCGCCAGGGCGGCGTCGAGCCGGCGGCGGTAGAGGTTGGGGTCCAGGTCGCCGAGGCAGGGAGATAGGCAGCGCCCCATCTGGCCGTAGGCCGACGGGTGGTCGCGGCGCTGGAGGCGACGCCCGCAGTGGCGCAGGCCGAACAGCGAGTTGAGCTGCTCGACCAGCTCGGCGGCGGCCGCGCGGCCGCGCAGCGGCCCGACGCAGACCGCCAGCCCGGCGGCCGGGCGCGGGGCGACCTCCAGTATCGGGAACGGGATGTCCAGGCGGCAGCGGATGTAGACCCACCGGTCAACCCGCCTCAGGTTCACGTTCCCCGGCGGGCGCAGCCGCTTGATCAGGCGGCTCTCGAGCACCAGGGCGGCCAGCTCGGAGCGGGTCGCGTGGTGGTCGACCACGGCGGCGTGGCCGGTCCAGCCGGCACGGGGCGACCCGGGGGCGAAGTGCGAACGCGCGCGCGATCGCAGCCGCACCGACTTGCCGACGTAGAGAGGCCGGCCGGCGCCGTCCCGGAAGACGTAGACGCCCGGGCCGTCCGGCAGGCCGGCGAAGTCGATGTCGGGCGGCACGGGCGCGCCGGCCGGAAGCCGCCCCGGCGGGCGGCGCCGGCGCGCGCGCCGTCGGGGCCCCAGCAGCTCGACCGCGTCACGCACGGTCTGCGCGTGGGCGCACAGGCGCCCGAACAGCGCGCAGAAGATCCGCGCGCAGGTCTCGGCGTCGGGCAGCGCGCGATGGGACTGCTCGACGGGGATGTCCAGCGCGCGGGCCAGCGCCGCCAGCCGGCGCTGCCCGGCGAGTGGCGCGAACCGGCGCGCCAGCGCGACCGTGCACAGCACCGGCGGATCGGGCCAGCGCAGGTCCTCCGCGGCGAACGCGTGCGCGAGCGCGCCCCGGTCGAACCGGGCGACGTGCGCGACCATCACCCGGCCCTCCAGGCGCTCCGCCAGCCGGGGCAGGACACGGGCGGGCGGGTCGGCGCACTCCACCATCGATTGCGTGATGCCGGTCAGCCGCTGCACTCCGCGCGGCAGCGGCCGGCGGACCGCCACCAGCGACTGAAAGCGCTCGTGCAGCTCTCCCCCGCCCACCAGCACGGCGCCCACCTCGGTCAGCTCGCATTCCTCGCCGACGCGCCCGTTGGTCTCGACGTCGAGCGCCACGAATTCCGCGGTGCGCAGGGGCTGGTCGAGCAGCTCCATGCCGGGTGTCTACGCCGGCGCCCGGACGGGCTGCACCCCCGCTTGCACCTGCGCGATTGGAGCGACCCCGCAGCGGGGTACCATTGGCCGCACACCAGGGAGAGGGGGACGCCGATGACCACCGCCGCCGCGAGACCGGAAGAGCTTCTGACCCTCGACGAGATCGACGAGCGCACCCTTCACGCCTGGACCGCCTACCGCGACAGCCTGCGCGAGCTCACCGGGCGCGAGTACGACGAAGCGGAGCGCCGCTCGTGGGAGCGCCTGCAGCGCAAGCTGCGTCAGCTCGAGCAATCCCGGGTAGAGCTGGCTTCGGCCGGCGAGCATCGGTAGTCCATCCGAAGAGGCGCGCCGCCCGGTCGGGCCGATTCGCGGATCGCCGCATCGTCGGCTAGGGTTGGCGCCGGATTCGGACGCACGGCGCAGGCTTGGCCGCACTGCAGGGATGGAGAGGATGCACGGGAAATTGAGCTCGGCGCCGCGCCGGATGCCCGGTGTGCTGGCGGGGGTCCTCGCGGTATGCGCGCTCGGGGCCTGCGGGCAGGAGAAGTACCACAACACGCATCCCCGCCCGCCGGCGCCCCTCACCATCTCCGCCTACATCTCGGCCGACCGGGTCTCGGTGTCGCCGGCCTCGTTCGGCGCCGGACCAATCAACGTGCTGGTGACGAACCAGAGCCAGACCTCCCAGGAGGTGACGTTCGAGACGGGAAGCTCTGGCTCGAGCGTGACCCAGACCACCGGGCCGATCAACCCGGGCGACACCGGCGAGATAAAGCTGTTCGTCCGTCAGGGCGAGTACCGGCTGCGCGCCAGCAGCGGCGCGATCTCGCCCGCCACCCTGATGGTGGGCAGCGAGCGGGCGAGCGCCCAGAACGAGGTGCTCCAGCCCTAGCGCGGCGGGCGGCCTGACGGACGCAACCCCCGGGGCCGCCGGCGCGCGCCCGACCCGCGACGCCCGAAGCCGGCCTCTCGTCGCCGGCAGCGGCTACGGTCTCCGCCGTGCGGGTCCTGACCGCGATCGATCCGGACGCCATCGCCGGGCTGCGATCCCGCCACGAGTTCTTCTGGCTCGACCTCAGCCAGCCGACGAGCGACGACATCGACGAGCTGCAGAAGCTGTTCTCGCTGCATCCGCTCGCGGTCGACGATCTTGTCGAGCGCGATCAGCGACCCAAGCTCGACGACTACGGCGACTACCTGCTGATGGTGTTCTATGGCGCGCGCGACGATGGGGAGGGGCGTCCTGCCCTGGTCGAGGTGGAGCTGCTCCTCCATGGCGACTACATCGTCACCTGCCACCAACAGCCGTGCGTGGAGCTGGCCGACGTGCACCGCGAGCTGGAGGAGCGGCCGCCGAGCAGCGAGCAGTTCGTCATCTACCGGGTGCTGGACACGCTGACCGACACCTTCTTCCCGGTGCTCTCGACGATCGACGACGCCATCGACGATCTCGAGAGCGACGTCGTCAGCCAGCCCACCGACGAGCAGCTGCGGCGGATCTTCGGGCTCAAGCGCGGCCTGGTGGTGATGCGCAAGGTGATCACCCCACAGCGGGACATGTTCGCCCGGGCCGGTGAGGACATCATCAAGATCGCCGGGCTCGAGCCGGACACGCGCGACTACTTCCGTGACGTCTACGACCACCTGATCCGGATCTCGGACCTCATCGACTCCTACCGTGACCTGCTCACCGGGGCGATGGACGTCTATCTCTCCACCGTGTCCAACCGCCTCAACGCGATCATGAAGCAGCTCACGGTCATCGCCACGATCTTCCTGCCGCTGAGCTTTGTGACCGGCTTCTTCGGTCAGAACTTCGGCTGGATGGTCCGGCATGTGCACTCCCTGGCGGCTTTCCTGGTGCTGGGAGTCGGCGGCCTGGCGCTGTCCGGCGCCGTCCTGTACGCGTTCTTCCGCCGGGCCGGCTTCCTCGCGGGCGCAGCGTCGCCGCCGGGACCGCGCCGGTAGGCTTCGGCCCCCGACGAGGAGGTAGCCGACACCGTGGCAGTCGACGTCAGCCAGGTCGCACGTGTGGAAACCGAGCCGGGCGAGCTGCCCGAGACAATGGCCGCTTGGGTGATCCGCCGCGAGCGCGAGGGCGAGCCCATCGACGCCTTCCAGGTGGAGGAGATCGAGGTCCCCGAGCCGGGCGCGTTCGAGGTCATCGTCCGCGTGATGGCCGCCGGCGTGAACTTCAACAACGTGTGGGCCGCCCGGGGCGTTCCCGTGTCGGTGTTCGACTCCCACCCCGAGGAGGACCACCACATCGGCGGATCCGACGGCTCGGGCGTCGTCTGGAAGGTCGGCCCGGGGGTGACCCGGTGGAAGCCGGGCGACGAGGTGGTCATCCACTGCAACCAGGCCTCCTACGAGGACCCCGAGGTCCACGGCCTGGATCCGCTGGCCGCGCCCTCCCAGAAGATCTGGGGCTACGAGACCACCTGGGGCTCGTTCGCGCAATTCACCAAGGTCCAGGCCCAGCAGCTCCTTCCCAAGCCCCACGCGCTCTCGTGGGAGGAGGCGGCCTCCTACGGACTCACCTACTTCACCGCCTACCGGATGCTGATCGACCGCTGCCAGCTGCACGCGGGGCATCGCGTCCTGATCTGGGGCGCCGCCGGAGGCCTCGGCGTCTTCGCCACGCAGCTGTGCAAGATCGCCGGCGCCCAGTCGGTCGGGGTGGTCAACTCGGACGAGAAGGGCGAGCTGGTGACTCAGCTGGGCGCCACCGGCTTCATCAACCGCACCGAGTACGCGGGGATGATGCGCAGGGGCGGCGAGTCCGCCGAGGAGGAGAAGGCGCGCTTCAAGGAGTCGCGGCGCTTCGCCAAGGCGGTGCGCGAGGTCCTGGGCGAGCCGCCCGACATCGTGTTCGAGCACGTCGGGCAGGCCACCTTTCCCACGTCGGTGCTGGTGGTCAAGCCGTTCGGCAAGGTCGTGATCTGCGCCGGGACGACCGGCTACAACCTCGACTTCGACGTGCGCTACCTGTGGATGCGCCAGAAGGAGATCATCGGCTCGCACTTCGCCAACGCGTGGGAGTCCCTGAAGGCCAACCAGCTCATCGACCAGGGCCTGATCCGTCCGGTGCTGTGGCGGACGATGCCCTTCGAGGGGGTAGCCGAGGCGCATCAGCTCATGCGCGAGAACAAGCACCTGGGCAAGATCGCCATCCTGGTGGGGGCCGAGCGCGAGGGCCTCGGCCGCACGGCCGAGGGGCCGGGCGCCATCCGCGCCGAAGTCGGGGTGTGATGGCGGCAGGGTCGGTCCACATCCCCTGGTATGCGACCGGCTTCCGCGCGGAGGGGCTGGAGGCGGCGCTGGGGCAGATCGCCCCCGTCGCGCTGCGCTACGGGGCGACGGACTACGCCGTCCACCGCTCCCGTGACGATCGCTACCGCTTCGTTCAGCTCGCCACCTTCGAGGACAAGCTGAGTTGGGAGCGCTACTGGCTCGGCGAGGAGCTGACCGACTGGCGCGCCCGCCATGCGGGCTGGTATCAGGTGCCGGTCCTCTACGAGTGGTACGACGTCACCGTCCAGGGCGCGCTGCGCCGCGAGCCGGCGCCGGCCGGCGCCGAGTGAGCGACCTCCCGTCGGCCGCCAGGTGACCGACGCCGTTCCGACCACCCACCAATGACCGACGTCACGCCGGGCCTTCATCCGGCCCAGAATCGGGGGCTGCGGGAGCTGTACGCGTTCGCACGCCAGCTGGTCGCGCACTGGACGCGCCTGGCCCAGCGGCTGGGACCGGGGTCGGACTCGACCGCGCTGGAGGCCGGCGCCGAGGTGGCCCGGACGCTGCTGCCGGAGCTGGCCGATCTGACCTCCGGCTACGGACTGCACGGCTTCCCGGCCGCCCAGGGCGTGGGGGCTCGTATCGCGGGCGTGCGAAACGTGGTGGCCGACCGGGCGCTCGAGCGCAACCAGGCGCTGCGGATGGCCCTGCACGACGTCCAGCACCTGACCGCCCTCCTGGCCTACCTGGCGGCGCTCGGCGAAGCGCGCGGCGACGAGCGGATGCGCGACTTCTGTGCGCGGTGGGAGCGACGGCTGCGGCGGCACGAGTCCGCCGTCCGGCGGGCCGCGGTGGCGACGGCCCAGGATCCCGACCGCGCGATCGAGCCGGTGGACAGCACGCCGGTCGGCCGCGCGGGCCGCGGGCTGGCCAACGCCGTGGGCACCTTCGGCGAATGGTTCGACCGCCGCGCCGCGCAGCGGCGGGCCGGCGGCTAGGGCGACCGCGCTCGGCGACGGTCAGCCGCGCTCGAGCGGCGCCATCGTCAGCCCGGCGCCGTTGAGCTGCTCCCAGTAGAGCTCGGCGGCCTCCCGGTCGCCGCTCCAAACGATCGCCTGGCCGCTGTTGTGAATCCGGTCGGCGATGGCGTAGCCGCGGTCGAGGGACACGCCGGGTATGAAGGTGGCCAGCGTCCGCGCGACGTGGTCGAAGGTGTTGTGGTTGTCGTTGCGGACGATGACCCGCCACTCTCCGCCCGTGCCGGTGCCCGGCTCGTCGGTGCGGGGCAGCTCGATGGTCTCGGTCATCGCCGCAAGGGTACCCCGGGCGGCATCGCGCTCCAACGGGCCGGTCGCCTCGGATCGGGGGCGGCCTGCGGGGTCAGCCGTCGTCCCGCCGCCTCCAATACCGGTCGAGCCCCAGCCACTGCTGGTCCGGAGGGACGGCCTGGGCCAGCGCCGCGGCGGTCTGCGGATCCGCGGCCTCGGCGATCTCGGAGCGGATGTGCGCCTCGAAGGCGGTGGCGTCGAGCTCGCGCGCCAGGGTGGCCCAGGCGGCGAGGCGGTCGCGCACCAGGGCCAGGTGCTCAAACACCGGCGCCACCACGCCGAAATGGGTGGTCGCCAGGGTCTCAGGGCCCCACTCGGCCAGGGCGGACAGAGAGCGGTTCCACGCCTCGAGGTCGATGTCCGGGGGAGGCGTGGGCGGCAACACCAGGTCGGAGGGCTCGATCCGCACGCCGGCGACGTCGCCGACGTAGGCGCGGCGGCTGGCGCCGTCCAGGTAGGCGACGTGATGCGAGGCGTGTCCCGGCGTGTACATGACCTCCAGCCCCTCCACGGTCTCCCCGCCGCTCAGCGGCCGCAGACGGTCCTGGGGCACCGGCGCCACCTCGCCCCACAGCCGCTCGAGGTCGTCTCCGTACAGGCGCCCGGCGCTCTCGAGCAGGGAGCTCGGGTCGGCCAGATGCGGGGCGCCGCGCTCGTGCACGTACACCTCGAGCTCGGGCCAGCGGCGGACGAGCGAGCCGGCGGCCCCGGCGTGGTCGAGGTGGATGTGGGTGAGCAGCAGGGCCCGCGGCGCCCGGTCGCCCAACGCCTCGACCAGCGTCCCCATGGCCGACTCCGGGCCCGGGTCGATCAGCACGTCCCCCACCTGCCAGCAGCAGATGACGCGTTCTCGCCCGAGATGGCGAACGTCGATCGGCCGTGGCTCCATGGCGGCGGCGAACCCTACCGTCCGGGCGCGGCCCGGCGGCCGCCGTAGAATCACGGGCCATGAGCCACGGTGAGCCTCGCCTGCCCGAGCCCGACCGGCCCTGGATGATGCGCACCTACGCCGGGCACTCGAACCCCCGGCGCTCGAACGAGCTCTACCGGCGCAACCTGGCCAAGGGCCAGACCGGGCTGTCTATCGCCTTTGACCTGCCCACCCAGACCGGCTACGACTCCGACCAGGAACTGGCCCGCGGAGAGGTCGGCAAGGTGGGCGTGCCGATCGCGCACATCGGCGACATGCAGGCGCTGTTCGACGGCATCCCGCTCGGCGAGATGAACACGTCGATGACGATCAACGCCACCGCGGCGTGGCTCCTGGCGCTCTACATCGTCACGGCGGAGGAGAACGGCGTCGAGGCGAAGGTGCTCCAGGGCACCACGCAGAACGACATCATCAAGGAGTACCTGTCGCGGGGGACCTACGCCTTCCCGCCGGAGCCGTCCATGCGTCTGATCGCCGACATGGTCGCCTACACGGTGGAGCACGTTCCCCGGTGGAACCCGATCAACATCTGCTCCTACCACCTCCAGGAGGCGGGCGCGAAGCCGGTCCAGGAGATCGCCTACTCGATGTCCAACGCGATCGCCGTGCTGGACGCCGTGCGCGAGCCGGTGCCGCAGGACCTGATGGGGCGGGTCTTCGGCCGCATCTCCTTCTTCGTCAAC
>DATFPO010000220.1:0-4406 GCA_035264745.1 Solirubrobacteraceae bacterium
CGGGGCTCACCTGCGCCGCCTCCAGGATCACTTCGAGCTGGTCTGGTGCACCGGGTGGGAGGAGCGGGCCAACGAGCACCTGGTCGCCGCGCTGGAACTCCCCGGGCGGCTCCCGCACCTGACCTTCACCGAGCCTCCGGGTCTCGCGCCCCGTCATTGGAAGCTCGAGGCGATCGAGCGCCACGCCGGGGATCGCCGCCCGCTGGCCTGGATCGACGACGACCACAGCGGCTGCGAGGAATGGGCGCTGCGCCGCCCCGGGCCGACGCTGCTGGTCACCACGTCCCCGTCCGAGGGAATCACCCAGGAGCAGGTCGAGCTTCTGATCGCCTGGGCGGCGGACCCGTCGAGGTAGGCCGGGCCCTAGTCCCCCTGCCTGTCGGAGTGGTCGCCGCCCCGGCGGTGGTGGTGCTTCTTCGTCCCCCGGTCCGAGCCGGCCTCCCGATCGTCGCCGGCCGGATTCACCGTGTAGGCGAGGTCGTCGAAGTAGACGACTTGGAACGACCCGCCCCGCCCGAGGTTGCGCATCCCGAAGCGGTTGAGCTGGGCGCCGGCGCGGCGGACTTTGGTGGGCAGCGACCAGACCGTGCGCCGGTCGCCCAGGCGCAGGATCACCACGCCCGACCGCCCGCTGTCGGGGAAGTAGTCGAAGCTCCATCTGTAGGTGCGGGGGCCCGGGTTGAGCACGATGCCGGGCGTGTCATCGTTCGCGCTCTGGCCCTTGCGGTCGGACGCCAGGGGCCCGAGGTACTGACCCACGCGGCTGGGGCCGGTGATCGATACACCGAAGAAGTCGGGGGGCGCCTCCTCGCGGCTGTCGGTGTCCCCCGAGCCCGCCTTGAACCAGCCGAGGAGCGTGGCGCTGTCGGAGTTGGCCCGGTCGAGTAGCACCGTCCCGGACGCCCGGAGGCGGTCGTCGAGGCTCAGCCTCCCGACGCGATCGGCGTAGAACGCCTGCAGATGGGGGTGGTCCTCGTCGGTGCGCGAGACCATCCCCCCGAGCCGGCGATCCGTGGCCCCGGTCCAACCGAAGTGGTTGGGCTGCCCGGTCAGGCAGTCGCGGAAGGACACCCGGTTGCCGTGGCCCTTCCAACCCGTCCCTCCGCCCCCCTCCTGCCGGGCGCCGTCCACGGTCAGATCATTGATCGAGACGTGCAGCGGCCTGCCGCGGGTGACCACCTGGTTGGTAATCCCCCACCGGTCGAGTGCGGCCCCGGCCGCCCTGGCGCCCGGGGACAGGGTCAGGGTCGCCGCTGGGCCCGCCCCCGGGATGGTCAGCGTCACACTCCCGCGCCCGCCGCCGGCGCGCGGGTCGTAGACTAGGCGCCACGGGTAGCGGTGACCAAACCGGAAACCGAACGGCCTGCCCTGGCGCCCGTAGTCGACATGGCCGGTCTCGTAGTCGCGCGCGCCGTAGGCCAGGACGACCGAGTAGTCGCCGCCGTTGACCGGATCGGCGTTGATCTGAAAGCCGAGCTGGCTGGGCGGCCGCCAGTCACGGCTCGCCTGGTTGAAGAAGCCGATGATCGCCGAGCCGCCGGGAAAGGGCTCGTCGGGCCCGCGCCGGACCTCCAGCACCCCGGCTGCGGAGAGTCGCCGCTCGAAGCCGGCCGACACCCGCCGGCCGTACCAGCTCGGCCGGGTGGCGCGGGTGATCAGCCCACCGATCGACCCGTCGGCTCGACCACCGAACGCCTGGCGCGTGGTCGTGCATTTGCCCAGCCGCCGGTTGCTCTCGCCCTGCCAGCCCGGATCGGTGTCGAACCGCTGGAATCTGAGGGTGCCCGGCGGGACCGGGCCGGCGTGTCGGCCCCCGGACACCTGACGCCAGACGACCACCAGCGCGGTGACGGCCACGACGACGAGGCCGAGCGCGATCGCGATCCGGACCGGGCGGCGCACCCGGTCAGCGCCGCGCCGAGGCTCGCCGCCAGGGCGACCCGCCCGCGCCGCCCGACCGCGCGCGTCGCCGGCACACCGCCCGATCAGCGGCGGGCGCTATGGCTACTTGTCCGAGGACCCGTCGGGGGACTCGTCGGGCACGTCCAGCGAGGCGAGCTCGTCTGCGAACCCCTCCCCGTCTCCGCCGGCCCCGATGTCCTCGAGCTCCGAGAGATCCGACTGGAGCGCCGAGCCGAAGCCCTGGAGCGCCTCGCCGTCGGCCAGGCCCAGCTCGGCCGCCAGCTCGTCCTGGTCGAGCAGCCCGACCTCGTCGATGGCCCTGGGCAGCGGCTCGGAGGGCTCGATCTCGATGCGCCGGTAGCGCTTGAGCCCGGTGGCCGCCGGGATGAGCTTGCCGATGATCACGTTCTCCTTGAGGCCGTTGAGGCGGTCGATCTTGCCCTCCAGGGCGGCGTCGGTGAGCACCTTGGTGGTCTCCTGGAACGAGGCCGCCGACAGGAACGAGTCGGTGTTGAGCGACGCCTTGGTGATACCCAGGACGATCTCCTCGTACTGGGCCTGCTCGCCCTTCTTCTTCTTGATCTCGGCGTTCCGGGCGAGCAGCTCCTGACGGTCCACGAACTGGCCCGGCAGGTAGTCGGTCGCGCCCTTCTGCTCGACGCGCACCTTCTTGAGCATCTGGCGCACGATCAGCTCGATGTGCTTGTCGTTGATGTCGACGCCCTGCGACTTGTAGACCTCCTGGACCTCGCGCACCATGTAGAGCTCGGTGGCGGTCCGACCGCGGATGGCCAGCAGCTCGTGGGGGTACAGCGAGCCCTCGTTGAGCTGGTGGCCGGCGTTGACCTTCTGACCCGGCTCGACGAACAGGCGCGTGCGGCGCGGGAACGTGTGACGGTGCTCCTCGCCGCCGGCGTCGGTGATGGTCACGGTCACCGACTTCTCGGCCTCCTCGATCGACACCTTGCCGTCGACCTCGGCGATCTTGGCCAGGCCCTTGGGCTTGCGCGCCTCGAAGAGCTCGACCACCCGCGGGAGGCCGTGCGTGATGTCGGCCCCGGCGACGCCTCCGGTGTGGAACGTGCGCATGGTGAGCTGCGTACCCGGCTCGCCGATCGACTGGGCGGCGATGATCCCCACCGCGTCGCCGATCTGGGCCAGTGATCCCGTGGCCAGCGAGCGCCCGTAGCAGGCCTGGCATACCCCGGTCTGGGCCCGGCACTTGAGCACCGAGCGCACGCTGGCGGCGGGCCCATCCTCGCCGGACTCGACCGGCAGGTCGGCGGACGCCAGGTCATCGAGATGCTCGAGGCCGATCTCGGCGCCCTTCTCGACGATCACCCGGCCGCGCTTGGTCTTGATCGCCTCGCCGGCGATCCTCCCGACCAAGTTCTGGTTGGGGCCGTCGCCGGACATCACCGCGATGCGGATGTGCTCGCCGGTCCCGCAGTCCTCCTCGCGGATGATCACGTCCTGGGCGACGTCGACCAGCCGGCGGGTCAGGTAGCCGGAGTCGGCGGTCCGCAGGGCGGTGTCGGCCAGGCCCTTGCGGGCGCCGTGAGTCGAGATGAAGTACTCGAGGACCGACAGTCCCTCCATGAAGTTGGACTTGATCGGCCGCTCGATGATCTCGCCCTTCGGGTTGGCCATGAGCCCGCGCATCCCGGCTAGCTGGCGGATCTGCTTGAACGAGCCTCGCGCTCCCGAGTTGGCCATCATGAAGATCGGGTTCAGCTTGTCGAGGTTGCCCTCCATGCTGTCCGCGATCTCCTCGGTGGCGGCGGTCCAGCGCTCCACCACCGCCTCGTGGCGCTCCTCCTGCGTGATCAGGCCGATGTCGTACTGATCCTGGATCTCGCCCACCTCGCGCTCGTAGCGTTCGAGGATCGACTCCTTGTCGGGGGGCACCACCACGTCGTTCTTGGAGATCGTGATACCGGCCTGCGTCGCGTAGCGGAAGCCGAGATCCTTGAAGGCGTCGAGCACCTGGGCTATCGCCGAGGCCCCGTAGGCCTGGACCAGGTCGTCCACCACCAGGACGGAGTCGCGCTTGCGCATCGGCCGGTTCACGAACTGGTAGTCGGACAGGTCGAAGTCCTGGCCCAGCGCCTCCTGCAGGGCCCGCTTGATGCGGTCGTTGTAGATGATCCGGCCGACCGTGGTCAGGAGGTGGCCGCCCTCCTCCTTGTTGTTGCGGTACTCGGCGAGGTCGTGCAGCTTGACCATGCCGTGCTCGTAGGAGAGCTCGGCCTCCTGCGCCGTGCGGAAGACGTGCGGGCGCGGCTCGCCGCCCGGCCACTTGCCGGTGAACAGCTGCTCCTGGCGCTCGGCCAGCTCCGACTCGTCGGGCCCGTACGTGAGGTAGTAGGCGCCCAGCACCATGTCCTGGGTCGGCGTGGCCAGCGGAGCTCCGTGGGCGGGCGACAGGATGTTGTTGGAGGAGAGCATCAGGATGCGGGCCTCGGCCTGGGCCTCGGCAGACAGCGGCAGGTGGACGGCCATCT
>DATFPO010000221.1:0-6125 GCA_035264745.1 Solirubrobacteraceae bacterium
GACCATGAAGATGAAGTCGGTCATGGCCGGTGAGTAGACGGCTCCGCCGGCGCAGGGCCCCATGATCAGCGAGATCTGGGGAATGACGCCCGAGCACTGGACGTTGCGCACGAACACGTCGCCGTAGGCGCCGAGGGACACGACGCCTTCCTGGATCCGCGCGCCGCCCGAGTCGTTGATGCCGATGACCGGGCAGCCGATCCGGGCCGCCAGGTCCATGATCTTGCACATCTTCTCGGCCATGACCTCGCCCAGCGAGCCGCCGAAGACCGTGAAGTCCTGCGAGAAGGCGCACACCCGGCGCCCGTCGATGGTGCCGTGGCCGGTGACCACGGCGTCCCCCCACGGGCGGTTGCGCTGCATGTCGAACTCGATCGTGCGATGGCGGACGAAGGTGTCCAGCTCCTGGAAGGACCCGGGATCGAGCAGCTTCGTGACCCGCTCGCGCGCGGTGTACTTGCCGCGGTCGTGCTGCTTGGCCTCCGCCTCGGGCGCCGAGTGGATCGCCGCCTCGCGCAGCTGCTGCAGCTGGGCGAGCTTCTCCTCGTAGGTCTGCGGCGAGCGCTCCCGCATCGGGCGGCGGAGTCTAGCCGCGCCACCCGCCCAGGGAACCGACCTCGAGCGGCCACCCCTCACCCTCGGCGACGACCGCGGCGGCGTATCCGGGCCCGGCATCGACGTCGCACGCCTCCCAGGGCTCCTCCTCGCGGCCGCGCCCGAGCACCCGCAGGCGATCGGGGCGCTCCGGGCTGGGTGTCGTCTCGATGCGATCCAGGCCCAGCGCCAGGCCCTCCCCCCAGGCCTTGGCGTAGGCCTCCTTGCGCGCCCAGGCGGCGAAGAAGGCACCGGCGCGCCGGGCCGGCGGCAGCTCGAGCCACGCCCGCAGCTCGCCGGCAGAGAGCGCCCGGCGGGCCACGGCGTCGACGTCGAGGTCGTCGCGCACCCGCTCCACGTCGACCCCGACCTCGCGGGCCACGGCGAGCGCGAAGGCGGCGCGTTCTCCCGAGCGCGATGCGTTGAACCGCAGGTCCCGGTCGGGGACGGCGAGCCGCGGCTTGCCCTCGCCGGCCGGCTCGAAGCTCACCGCGCCGGGGGCGACGCCCAGCCGACCGGCCAGCACCTCGCGCAGCAGGCCGCGGGCGGCGACGAAGCGGTCGCGATCCGCCGCCCGGTGGAAGCGGGCCGCCCGCTCGCGTTCGTCCGCCGCCAGGTGGCGCTCCAGCTCCCGCCGGCGAGCCGGGTCGAGGCGCAGGTCGGCGACCCAGACCTGTACCGGGCCGGGGCGCAACGACTCGGGACCGCTCGCCCTCCGGGCGCGGCCTCAGCCGCGCGAGAAGGGACGGTGGTGGGCGGCGCCCAGGTCTTCGAGCACGCCGGCCAGCAGCCCGTCCAGCTCCTCGGCGTCGAGGCCGGGAACGTCCGCCTCGGCCTCGTCGTCTTCGCGGGCGGGCTCGTCGAAAACGCTGCGCTGGTCAACGACCGTGGGCTCGTCGACGGGGTCGAGCTCTTCCACCGGGCCGGGCGGGTGGGTGACCGGCGCGAGCCGCGGCTCGGCCGCCTCGGCGGCCGGCTCCGGCGGCTCGGCCGGCGGAGGTGCCGCGGGTGGCTCGGGCGAACGATCCGGCGTCGGGTCGAGCGGCGGGTCGGGTGCGTGCTCGGCGGCCGGCGGCTCGGACGCCACCGGCTCGGCCCCCTCGGGGACCTGTGGGCCGGCGTCCCAGCGCCGGCGGCGGGTCAGGCGCTGGATCAGCGACCAGGGACCGGTGGGGCGGCTCGGCGGCGGCTCTGCCGGCGGGACCTCGAACCCGTGCCCCAGCGCCGCGGCGGTCAGGGGCTCCGGCGGCGCGTCCTCGGGCTGGACTTCGGCCTCGGCCTCGGGCTCCGGCTCGGGTTCGGGCTCGACCTCCGGTTCCGCTGCGGACGGCCACGACGGCAGGGCGTACGTCGGTGCGACGTCGGGAGGACGCTCGCGGGGCTCGGCGACCCGCCGCTCCGGCTCGGGCTCCGGCGGGGACGGCGGCTCGGCCGCGGCCGGGGACGGCGGCTGCGCCGGTGCCGGTGGCTCCGGTTGGCTGGACTCGGCGACGAGGGTGACCCGCGTGCCGAAGCCGGTGGGCTCGATGGTCACCGTCCCGCGGGCGCGCTCGCCCTCCCAGGCGACCGTCGTCTGGGGCTCCAGCCGGGTGATGCGGATCTCTCCGAGCGGCTCCAGCCGGCGGCCCAGCGCCTCGGCGTCGCTGAGCTCGGCCCACAGCTCGGGCGCGGACTTCACGAGGGTGCGGCGTGCTTCGACCATGGCCCCGGCATTCGTCCGGACGCCCCGGAGTCCTGCCGGCGCTCCGCGGCCTGCAAATTCCGCGTCAAAGCTGGCCGCGCGAGCCCAGGACCATGAGCAGGATGGTGACCAGCACCACGGCGGCGACCGCGATCTGGACCCTAAGCACCCGGCCCGCCAGGGCCTCGTACTCCTCGCCGAGCCTGACGTCGTCCCCGTGGGCGGCGGCGATGTCGCGCTCGGCCATCTCCGCAAGCCGGCGCTCGCGCGGGGCCAGGAAGGCCCCGCCGACGCCGAGGATGACGACGATGGCCAGGATGCCGAACCCGACCCACCATTCCCGCAGCCCCCAGGGCCCCGCCAGCGCCAGGTAGAGCCCGGCCAGCAGCACCACGGTTCCCGCCGGAGTGATGACCAGCCTGCCGATGCGGTCCTGCATGCGGTGAAAGAACGGGAGGTTGCGCGGGTGGGCGCGGCGGGCGACCGGGACGACGACCGGATAGGTGAACACGACGCCGAAGGCGACGACCACCGCCGCGATGTGGATCGCCTTGACGATCGAGTAGACGGTCACGACCGGCGCCGCGGCCTAGATGTCGGGCTGGTACTCGCCGAAGACGTCGCGCATCGCGCCGCACACCTCGCCCATCGAGCAGCGGTCGCCCAGCGCCCGGCGGATGTGGGGCAGCAGGTTGTCGGTCCCGGCCGCCGCCTCGCGCAGCTCCGCCAGTCGGCGCTCGACCAGCTCGGCGTCGCGGTCGGCCTTGAAGCGCTTCAGTCGCTCCACCTGGGCGTCCTCGGAGGCCTGATCGACCTTGAGGATCTCCGGCACCTCGATGTCCTCGGTCACGTACTTGTTGACGCCGACCACCACGTCCTGCCCGATCCGGTAGCGCTCCTCGTAGCCCCAGGCGGACTCCTCGATCTCCCCCTTGATGAAGGCGATCGCGTCGACCGACCCCCCGAGCTCGTCGATCTTGGCGATCAGCTCGTTCGCCCTGGTCTCGATATCCGCGGTCAGCGCCTCGATGAAGTAGGAGCCGGCGAACGGGTCGACGGTGTCGGCGGCCCCGGACTCGTGGGCCAGGATCTGCTGGGTGCGCAGAGCGATCCGGGCCGCGCGCTCGGTGGGCAGGGCCAGCGCCTCGTCGAAGCCGTTGGTGTGCAGGGACTGCGTCCCGCCGCAGACCGCCGCGAACCCCTGGAGCGCCACCCTGACGATGTTGTTCTCCGGCTGCTGGGCGGTGAGCGTGACGCCGCCGGTCTGGGTGTGGAAGCGCAGCCTCAGCGAGCGCTCGTCGCTGGCGCCGAAGCGCTCGCGCATGATCTGCGCCCACATCTTGCGGGCGGCCCGGAACTTCGCGACCTCCTGGAAGACGTTGTTGTGGCCGTTGAAGAAGAAGGCCAGCCGGGGAGCGAAGTCGTCCACCTCCAGGCCCGCCTCGAGGGCCGCGTTCACGTAGGCGATCCCGTTGGCCAGGGTGAACGCCACCTCCTGGGCCGCGGAGCACCCCTTCTCCCGGAAGTGGTAGCCGGAGATCGAGATGGTGTTCCAGCGGGGGATCTTCTCGCGGCAGTACGCGAACAGGTCGGTGGTGAGCCGCATCGACCCCTCGGGCGGGTAGATGAAGTTCCCGCGGGCGATGTACTCCTTGAGGATGTCGTTCTGGGTGGTCCCGCGCAGCTTTTCCGAGGGGACCCCCTGCTCCTCGGCCACCAGGTCGTAGAGCAGCAGCAGCACGCTGGCCGGCGCGTTGATGGTCATCGAGGTCGAGACCTGGTCGAGCGGGATCTGGTCGAACGCGGTGCGCATGTCCTCGATCGAGTCGATCGCCACTCCGGTGCGGCCCACCTCTCCCAGGCAACGGGGATCGTCCGAGTCGAGCCCGAGCTGGGTGGGAAGGTCGAAAGCCATGCTCAGGCCGGTCGAGCCGTGCTCCAGCAGGTACCGGTACCGCCGGTTGGTCTCGGTGGCCGAGGCGTAGCCCGCGTACTGGCGCATCGTCCACAGCTGCTTGCGGTACATCTCGGGGTGGGCCCCGCGCGTGTACGGATACGCGCCGGGCTCGCCGAGCTCCAGCGGCTGGGGAACGTCCTCCTGGTCGTAGACCTGCTTGACCTCGATGCCCGAGTCGGTGAAGCGCCGCGGGTCGTCAGGACCGGCGATCGGGGCAATCGTGCGGTTCTCGGGCCGCGTGGCCATCCCCGCGAAGGTTACCCGGCGCATCCGGGCCGGTTGGCGCCCGGCGGCGTAGCCTTTGACCCGTGCGGGACGTCATGGCGCACCTGAGGTCGCTCCCCTCGGTCGAGCAGCTGGCCTCCCGGCTCGAGGCGCCGCACGCCCTCGCGATCGCCGCCGCGCGGGAGGCGATCGACGCCCGCCGCTGGGAGCTGCGCTCCGAGTCGCCGGGCGACGCCGACCTGCTCGCCCGCGCGCGAGAGGCGCTGGCCGCCATGCAGCGGCCGTCGCTGCGACGCGTGGTCAATGCCACGGGCGTGGTCCTGCACACCAACTTGGGCCGGGCGCCGCTGGCCGAGGCCGCGCGGCGGGCGGTGGACGGGGTGGCCGGCGCCTACTGCAACCTCGAGCTCGACCTCGCCGAGGGGCGGCGGGGATCCCGTCAGGCGCACGTCGAGTCTCTGCTGGTCGAGCTGACCGGCGCGGAGGCGGGGCTGGCGGTCAACAACTGTGCCGCCGCCGTGCTCCTGGCCGCCGCCGCACTGGCCGGCGACGGTCGGACGCTCCTGGTCTCGCGCGGACAGCTGGTGGAGATCGGCGGCAGCTTCCGCATTCCCGAGGTCGTGGCGCAGTCCGGCGCCCGGCTGGTCGAGGTCGGGACCACCAACCGCACCAGGCTCGACGACTACGAGGCGGCGATCGGCGACGACACCGCGGCCATCCTGCGGGTCCACCAGTCCAACTTCCGCACGGTGGGCTTCGCCGAGGACGTCGAGATCGAGGCGCTCTGCCGGCTCGGGCCGGCGGTGATCGACGACATCGGGTCCGGGGCGCTGGCCGCGGGCGTGGCGGCACTGCGCGACGAGCCGCCGGTCCGGCGATCGGTCATGGCCGGGGCGGCGCTGGTCTGCTTCTCCGGGGACAAGCTCCTCGGCGGACCGCAGGCCGGCTTGGTGGTGGGCCGCGCCGATGCGTTGGAGCGCGCGCGCTCCCACCCGCTGGCCCGCGCGGTCAGGATCGACAAGCTGTCACTGGCCGCGCTCGAGGCCACGCTGGCGCAGTATCGCGACCCCGAGCGCGCGCGGCGGGAGCTGCCCGTGCTCGCCATGCTCGAGGCCGGAGAGGATCGTCTGGCCGCCCGCGCCGCCGGCCTGCAGGCGTCGCTCGGCGACTCGGGCGTCGAGTCGGAGGTCGTCCGCGCTTCCTCTCGGGTGGGCGGCGGCGCCCTTCCGCTGCTGGAGCTCGAAGGCCCGGCGCTGGCCCTGGACGCGCCCCCCGCCGGCGTGGACGCGCTGGCCGCGCGCCTGCGCGCCGGCGACCCGGCGGTCATCGGCCGCATCCACGACGGCCGGCTGCTGCTCGACCCGCGCACCCTGCGCGATGAGGAGATCGCGGAGACCGCCACCGCGGTGGCGGCGGCGCTGGACGCCCTTGCGGGTGGCTGAGCGCGACCCCCCGGCCGGCGCCGCCCCGCCGCTGACCCTGGGGACTGCGGGCCACATCGACCACGGCAAGACCGCCCTCATCGCCGCGCTGACCGGCATGGACACCGATCGGCTGCCCGAGGAGCGCGCCCGGGGGATCTCGATCGAGCTCGGTTACGCCCGCCTGCGGCTGCCGTCCGGTCGCTCGGTCTCGGTCGTCGACGTCCCGGGCCACGAGCGGTTCGTG
>DATFPO010000222.1:0-11131 GCA_035264745.1 Solirubrobacteraceae bacterium
GTCATGGCCTCCCACGCGCTGTATCGCAACCTCGACCCGAACCGGATCGCCTCGCAGTCCGAGGTGATCCTGCGCGGCCTGCTGCGGGGGCGGCTGGGCTTCCGCGGCGTGATCGTCACCGACTCGATGGAGGCCGTCGCGGTGGCGCGGCGCTCCTCGCTCCCCGAGGCCGCAGTGCGCTCGCTGGAGGCGGGCGCCGACCTGCTGCTGCTGACCGGCGACGGCTCGTTCCGCCCGGTCTCGAGACACCTGCGGGCGCTCGCGCGCCGCGATCCCGGCCTGCGGTCGCGGCTGGCCCGCGCGAACGCCCGGGTCCTCGCCCTCAAACGGCGGTTACGGCTGAGTCCGCCGGCCGGATGAGGGACCCACGGGGGCGCTCGGACACGGAATCGATCATCTAGGCCGGGAACGCGTTGACCAGCACGAACCGGGGCGCGCCTGGTGGTCCGGCGCCCGGTCGCCGGACCATGATCATCGTGTAGTAGCGCCCCGATCCGGTCCGCACCTTGTAAAAGGCGACCTGCGAGTTGCCGCCGAGCGCGACCGGCCGGGTCGAGCGGTCGGCCGCCACCTCGCGGCGGAACGGGTCCTGGCTGACCCGGCGGCAGACCTGCTGGTCGTTGCCGGTGCCCAGGCCCATGCCGCGATCCACATAGCGCAGGAAGGTGTCGCAGTCGCCGGTCTGCATCGATATGACCACGGCGGACGCCGCGGCGTCGGCGCCCGCGGGCTTCGGCGTCCCGATCGAGGCGCCCGCGACGTCCTGGATGAAGGCCACCTTGAATCTGCGATCGCTGTCCAGCGCCAGCGCCATGAGCCGGTGCCGGCCGGTGACCGCGCTGTAGTCGATCACGGCGCCGGTCCGGTAGGCCCGGGCCACCGGGTCCTGGAAGGCCCCGAGCTCGGCCTTGACGCTGCGGCACGAGGAGTCGCCGAGCACGCCGTACACGGAGTGAGCGAGCCCCCTCACCGCGGCGCAGCCCGGGGCCGTCGGGGCCCCCTGGACGCGGGACACCACGTCGCCGACGGGCTCGACGGGCGTCGGGTCGACGTACCGCGGCGCGGGGCGCGTGGCCGTGGTGCGATCGCCGCCGCCGCAGGCCGCCGACGTTCCCGCCAGGGCGATGGCGGCGACCGCCATCGCCCACACGGCCGGGCTGCGGCGGGCCCAGCGCCTCACGCGCGGTCGGCCGCGGAGCCGGCCGGGCCGCGCGCCGTGACGATCATCGGCAGCCCGTCGCGGGGCGATAGCGTGGGCATCTGGCGGATCCTCAGCCGGTACCCGGGGCGCAGCGCCAGCCGGAAGCGCCGCAGGATGAGGGTGGCGATGGTGCGAATCTCCAGCTGGCCGAAGCGCATCCCGATGCAGGTGCGCGAGCCACCTCCGAACGGCACGTAGGCGCCCTTGGGCAGGGCGGCCCGGGCCTCGGGAGTGAACCGCTCCGGCCGGAACTCGTCGGGCTCGGGGAACACCGCGGGCAGGCGATGGCTCGCCCACGAGCAGTAGTGGACCGGCATCCCGCCCGCAATCACGTGACCGGCGAACTCGAACGTCTCGACCGCCCGCCGCGGGCCGACCCATGCCGGCGGGTACAGCCGCAGGGTCTCGTCGAGCGCCATCTCGAGCTCGGGCAGGCCGCCCATCAGCTCGACGCCGGTCGGCGCCCGACCGCCCAGGACGCGATCCTGCTCGTCGAGCAGGCGGCCCAGCACCTCGGGATGGCGGGCCAGCTCGTAGAACAGTAACGACACCGTCGAGGTGGTGGTGTCGTGCCCGGCGAACAGCAGCGTCATGACCTGGTCGCGCAGCTCGCGGCCGCTGAACCCGACGCCGTCCTCGTCGGTGGCCTCCATGAGCAGCGACAGGATGTCCTCGCCGTGGTGAGGCGAGCGGCGGCGGTTGGCGATCTCGGCGTAGATGACGCGGTCCAGGAGCACGCGCGAGCGATGCATGCGCCGCCACGGCGAGGCCGGGCCCCGGAGGATCTGCATCGCGTAGGGATAGCCGTAATAGCTGAGCGCGCGCTCGAACTCCTCGGCCAGGCCGGGATCGCCGCCGCCGCGCTCGGGGTCGAAGCCGAACAGGGCCCGCATGGCGATGCGCAGCGCCAGGGCCCGCGCCCAGTGGTAGAGGTCGACCTCCGCACCCGCTCGCCAGCCGGCGATCGCCCGCTCCGTCTCGGCGGTCATGGTGTCGACCGTCGCCAGCAGGCGCTCGCGGTGGAAGGCCGGCAGCACGATCCGCCGTGCGCGGCGATGGTAGTCGCCGTCGATCGTCAGCATCCCGTCGCCGAGCAGCGGGATCAGGTCGCCCATGCTGCCATCGCGCCAGCGGAAGTTGTCGGCGTGCGAGACCGTGATGTAGTGGTTGGCCTCGGGACCCAGCAGGAAGACGCCCGAGGCATGGAGGATCCGCATCGAGAAGACCGGCCCGTAGCGCCGGTAGGCGTCGAGCAGCAGCGGCAGCGGGTCCCGGGCGAAGTCGCGGGTCCGCGACCACGAGAGGCCGGTGGGCCCGGGCGGCAGGGGCGCGGGCGCCGTGCGCTCGGTCACGATGTCGCGCGCCAGGCGTCGCCAGGGGCTGAACGAGACCGATGGCGGCGCGGCGACCGACATGGGATGAGGGTAGACACTGCCGCCACTCCGGAGGCAGCGGCGGCCTTGCCATACTTGGCCGACGTCCAGGGGGCGTAGCTCAGTCGGTTAGAGCGCCGGCCTGTCACGCCGGAGGCCGCGGGTTCGAGTCCCGTCGCTCCCGTTTCTCGGTCTGCCCGCAATCGAGCCGGCGCCGCAACCCGCCTTGGCGGCTGCCTCCACCGATCTTCCGGGCTAGAGTCGGTGGAGCATGGTCTCGATCGGGAGGTGCATCACATGAACACCTACGTGATTCTTCGCCGCGGCGGCTGGCGGTCGCCGGACGAGCTGCAGGAGGCCGCGGATCGCTCCGCGAAGGTGGGCGACGAGATGTCCGACGACATTCGCTGGATTCGCAGCTACGTGCTGGAGGAGGACGGTGGCTCGGTCGGGACGGTCTGCGGCTACCAGACCACCAGCCCGGAGGCGATCCGCGACCGCGCCTCTCGGGCGGACCTTCCCGCCAAGGAGATCATTCAGGTTGCCGACAACGTGCTGGTTCGGCCCGATCCGGAGCCGGCTTCAGCCTGACCGCGGCCTCGATCGCGTCCACGACCCGCGGGTCGAACTGCGCGTCGGCGCAGCGGCGCAGCTCCTGCAGCGCCTCTTCGGCCGAGATCGCCTCACGGTGAGGCCGCGGTGAGCGCATCGCGTGGTAGGCGTCGCAGGCAGCGATGATGCGAGCGCCGAGCGGGATGTCCTCGCCGGCCAGCCCGTCGGGATAGCCGGTCCCATCCCAGCGCTCGTGGCTCGAGCGCACCAGCGGCGCCAGACGGGCCAGAGACGGCGCCGCGCGCAGCATCCGCTCGCCCACGGTGACGTGCTGGCGCATGAAGCTGCGCTCGAGAGAGTCGAGCGGGCCGCGCTTGTGGAGGATGTCCTCGGGCACCGCCATCTTGCCGACGTCGTGGAGCTCGGCGGCGCGCGCCACCTGCTCGACGCTGTCGGGATCGAGCCCCAGGCCGCGGGAGACCGCGGCCGCCAGTGCGGCCACGTCGCGCCCCCGGCTGCGGAGCGGCGGCCTCTGGTCACCGAGCACCTGCAGGACCGCGTCGGGGGCCTGGCCATGCTCGGGCATCCGTCCCGTGGCCTTCTGGGCGTACATCCGGGCGTCGGCGGTGGCCAGGGCGTCGCGGACGTCGTCGGCGTCGTCGGGCAGCCTCACCACCCCGTACGAGTTGGTCACCGAGAATCCGTCGCCGTGCTCCTGGAGGGCCTCGTGGGCGATGCCCACGATCGCCCGGGCGGCCTCGCCGGTCCCCTCCACGACCAGGCAGAACTCGTCGCCGCCCATCCGGTAGGCGTCGGCCGGCGCCACCGCGGCGGCAAGCCGGTTGCCCAGCCGCGCCAGGATGGCGTCACCGCTGAGATGGCCGAAGGTGTCGTTGTAGCGCTTGAAGCCGTTCAGGTCGAACAGCGCGAGCGTGAAGGGCGGGGCGGCCGGGCCGCTGGCCAGCAGCCGGGCCAGGTCGCCGTAGAGCTTCTGGCGGTTGCCCAGCCCGGTGAGGCCGTCGGTCAGGGCCTCCCGGCGGCTGCGCTCCAGCAGCTCGAGCGCCGCCGCCATCCGGATCAGCGTCAGGAACAGCGCGATCGCCGCCAGCGCGACCGCGAGCGCGCCGACGTGGGTGAAGGAGGAGGCGATCAGCATGCCGATGGCCACCACGGCGATCCCGATCGGGATGGGCAGCCGCCGAGCCGGGCGGACCATGACCGGCGCCGTGCGACCGGGATAGAAGGCCGCCGTTCCCAGCAGCAGCGCCGAGGCGACGAAGAGCGTGTCGGCGATCGAGCCCCGGTGGAAGTCGCCGGCCGCCACTGCGTGGACCAGGACCACGTCGCCGAGCGTGTTGGCGGTGATCGCCGCCGCGATCAGCATCCACACGCGTCCCGGGCGCCATCCGGTCAGCCCCAGCACGGTGATGACGAAGGCCATCCCGAGGACCGCGCCGACCAGGAACACCCCTGGCGCCCCGGCGCTGGATCCCGGGATCGGCGGTGCGCCCTCTAGCGGCTGGAAGATCAATGCGGCCGCCACCGACGCGCCGCCTGCGCCGGCGATCATGCCGTCGAGCGCCAGGAGCGGATCGAATCGGCGCACCCGCGCCCGCGCGAGCAGTATCAGGGTGGTGTAGGCGAGGAGGAACCCGACCAGGAGCATCGCCTGGCTGGCGGGCGGATACCAGTGCCGTGGGTCGGGCTCGGCGAGGCGGAAGACGACCTCGGCACCGCCCCAGAGGACCAATCCCGCGGTGGCCGCCGACCAGGCGACCCGGGCGTCGCCACGCAGGGCGTGGCGCAGGCAGGCGCCGGCGGCCAGCGCATAGAGGGCGCAGTAGAGCCAGTCGGTCACCAGTCGGTCGAACACGCCTCCCCCGACGGCGCCGGCGGCATGGAGCCCGTGGATGGCGACGCCGGTGGCGGCGAGGACGACGAACGCCAGGGTGAGACGCTGGGTCCGCCGCGAGTCACCGGCGGCGCTCCCCCCTCGACCGACGGCCAGCTGGCCGCCGAGCGGGGTCAGCCCGGTCTGTTCGGGCTGCATATCAGGATGATCGTCACTAATGCCGCTCGACTTGAGGGATGCGGTCGTCGACTCGTCCGATCGCCGAGCGGGTCGCGCGGGCGGTGAGCGCTAGATCGGGATGTCCCAGAGCGGGAACCATCGCTCCAGCTCGGGCTCGACCGGCAGCTCGGCGCCGACCTGCGCCTTGAGCCGCAGCTCGCGCTCGGTGTCTCGCCGCTTGTCGCCGGGCGCCGGCACGAACGGGTAGAAGTAGCCCCGCTTGTAGTTGTAGATCCAGTACCGCGGGGCGCCGCCGGCCTCCTGGAACGGGAAGACCGCGCAGAGCACCCGCTCGCCGTAGCCGCCGCTCTCCAGCGCGGTCGAGACCGCGTTCACGCCCACGACCAGGTCCTCGAAGTCGGGATCGCGCAGGATCATCCAGCGGTAGCCGAACGAGTCGTCGCGGGTCTCGAGCGTGCCGGCCGACTCGCTGGAGGTCGCCTTGACCACCTCCTCCATGTCGCTGACGATCGACCGGAAGTCCGCGGTCTCGAGCGGCTGGAAGACGATGCCGGCCACCCCGCGCGTGCGGATCCCCAGCTCGGTCTCCAGGGTGACGTAGGCGGTGGTCAGCGCGAACAGGCGGTCGGGCGCCGGGCGCTTGAGCTCCCGCCTGCCCCTCAGGACATCGAGCAGGCCCATCTACGCCGTGGTGCCCTGCAGCTGCGCCTCGATCCGCTGCAGCGCGGCGAGCCGCGCCTCCAGCGGGGGGTGGGTGGAGAGCAGGGTGGCCAGCGAGCGCTTCGCCCCCGGCGGGACGATGTAGAAGGCGGCCAGCTCGGAGGAGGCGCGCAGATCCCGCTGGGGGATGCGCTCCATGGTGCCGCTGATCTTCAGCAGGGCCGAGGCGAGCGCGCTCGGCCGCCCGGTGATGATCGCGGAGCCTCGATCGGCCGCGAACTCTCGGTAGCGCGACAGCGCCTGGAGAAGGAAGAACGAGATGGCGTAGACGGCCAGCGAGACCAGGATCACCGCCAGGAACCCGGGGTTGTCGTCATCGTCGCCGAAGAAGAACCCGAACTGGACGATGTAGGAGGCGATCGTGGCGAAGAAGGACGCGATCGTCATCACCATCACGTCCCGGTTCTGGACGTGGGTCAGCTCGTGGGCCATCACGCCCTCGAGCTCCGCGGGAGAGAGCATTCCCATGATCCCCGTCGTGGCGCACACCGTGGCCGAGCGGGGCGAGCGCCCGATGGCGAAGGCGTTGGGCATGCTGGTCTCGGCCACCGCCAGCCGCGGCTTGGGAAGGTCGGCCTGGATGCACAGGCGCTCGATCATCGCGTGCAGCTGGGGAGCCTCCTCCGGGGACACCTCGCGCCCGCCCATCGCGTACAGCGCCAGCTTGTCGGAGGTGAACAGCTGGAGCAGCAGCAGCCCGCCGGCGATGACCGCCACCGTCACGGCTCCCGTCCCGGCGGCCAGGAGCGCGGCGATGAGCGCCGCATACAGCGCTCCCAGCAGGAACATGGTGATCGTCATCCGGACCTGAAGTCCGGTGTCGCGACCCAGCGAGGTTGGACGTGGCATCTGAACGCGCGATCCTGGTGGAGGGCCCCTAATCTTGCCAAACGGCACTCGCCGGCCCGCCGGGCCGGCCGGACGCTCGGGATACATAACTCCGAACCTCAAGTTGAAGGTCAGGGTCCCGCCCGCCTAGACTCCGGCGCCCAATGCGATTCCGCATCGCCGCGTTCGCCCTGCTCGCGCTGGCGCCACTCGTGCTGTTCGCGTCCGCACCGCTCGGGTCGAGCGGTCGGAGCCTGCAGTCCAAGATCGATTCGGCGCAGCACCGGGTCGACCGAGCCAGCAACCGGGAGTCGGTCCTCTCCACCGACGTGGCGGCCGCCTCCAACCGGATCAACGTCCTGCAGAACGACATCACGGTCCTCCGACGCCGTCAGCAGCTGCTCCAGCGCAACCTCGACGTCAAGCGCGCCGAGCTCAACCGGCTCCAGGACCAGCTGCGGGTCGCGCGAGCGCGACTGGCGCAGCTGCAGGCCCGGTTCGCGATGTCGCGCCGGGTGCTGGCGGTGCGGCTGAGCGAGATCTACAAGGCGGACCGGCCCGATGCTCTCACCGTGGTCCTCAACTCCAAGGGGTTCGCCGACCTGCTCGAGCGCAGCGAGTTCATCGAGCGCATCAACGACCAGGACACGCGCATCATCCGCACCGTGCGGATCGCACGGGACGCGGCGCAGGTCGCCTCCGACCGCCTGGCCCGCCTGGAGTCGCGCCAGCAGTCGATCACGACCCAGGTGCTGATCCGCCGCAACGAGGTGGCGAGCGTCCGCATCCGCCTGGCGGCGAGGCGCCACGAGTACGCGCGCGCCCGAGCCGCGAAGGCGGCGGCGCTGGAGAAGGTGAGGGCCGAGAAGCAGGACGCCCAGGAGGACCTCTCCGCCCTCGAGCGCGAGCAGGCCCGGATCCGGGGCGTGCTCGGCGGGGGCCAGCAGATCGACGGCCCGATCCGGCGAGGCTCGGGGCAGTTCATCTGGCCCGTCAACGGCCCGATCACCTCGCCGTTCTGCGAGCGCCGGTCCTGGGAGTCCTGCCATCCCGGCATCGACATCGGCGTCGGTAGCGGCACCGCGATCCACGCCGCGGCCTCCGGGGTCGTGGCCATGGCGGGACCGGCGGGCGGCTACGGCAACTACACGTGCATCCAGCACGGCGGCGGCATCTCGACCTGCTACGGCCATCAGTCCTCGATCCAGGTCAGCGTCGGCCAGCACGTCAGGCAGGGGCAGGTGATCGGGCTGTCCGGCTGCACCGGGCTCTGCTTCGGAGCCCATCTCCACTTCGAGGTGCGGGCCAACGGCGGCGTGGTCAACCCGCTCAACTACCTCTAGGCGCGGCGGACGGACTCCAGGCGCCCCCCGGCCTCAGGCCGCCGGTCTGAGCGACGGGAGCGCGGATGGGCACCGGCTAGGCTCAGGGCGTGCTGCCGGAGATCCAACTCGGGCCGGTCACGCTCAAGACGTTCGGCCTGCTGTTCGCGCTGGCGTTCATCGCCATCGGGCTGCTGGTGGCACGGCGCCTGCGCGAGCTCGGCAAGCCGGCCGACTGGGCCTACGAGATGGCGTTCGCCGCGCTGGCCGGCGGGCTGGCGGGATCTCGGCTGTACTGGCTGATCCAGCACTGGGAGACCACGCGCCACGACCTGATCGGCAGCCTGTTCGGCGGCGCGGGGCTGGTCTGGTACGGCGGATTGCTCGGGGGGGCGCTGGCGGTGGTCGCCTGGGCGCGCTGGCGCGGCATGCTCGGCGTTGCGCTGCTCGACCTGGCCGCCCCCGCCCTGGCGCTCGGCTACGCGATCGGCCGATGCGGCTGCCAGGTATCGGGCGACGGCGACTACGGCAAGCCGTGGGACGGCCCCTGGGCGATGGCCTACCCGGACGGGGTCGTCCCGACCACCCAGCGGGTCCATCCCACCCCGATCTACGAGTCGCTGGCGATGGGCATCGCCGCCATCGTCCTGTGGCGACTTCGCGACCGCTTCCGTCCCGGCGTGCTGTTCGCCGTCTATCTGGTGTGGGCGGGGGCCGAGCGGTTCCTGGTCGAGTTCGCGCGCCGCAACACCGAGGTCGTCGCCGGCCTGACCGCCGCCCAGCTGGAGAGCCTGGCGCTGCTCGTGATCGGGATCGGCTGGCTGCTGGTGCTCAGGGCCCGCGGCGGATGGGCGCCGGCGGACGGGCGGGCCGCCACCGCGTAGGCGCGACCCGCGTCCGCGGTGGCGCGGATCAGGCGGAGGCGGCGGCGCCGTCGGCCCGGTCGAACGCCCGCTGGATGAACCGCAGCGACTCGGCGTGCATCTCGGGATCGTGCTGGATCGAGCGGTGATGCCCGCCCGGCAGCGCGATCAGGCGCTTGTGCGGCATGGGGGCGCCACGGTACAGCTGGGCCGAGTGCTCGACCGGGATCTGCTCGTCGCCCTCGGCGTGGAGGAGCAGCATCGGGCAGCGCAGGTCCTGGATGGCCAGTTCCAGGCTGTGCTCCAGCAGGAAGCCCTCGAGCGACGGCCGGTCGGCCTCGAACTCGAAGGTGTCCGAGCGCAGCCCGCGCAGGAGGTGGTCGGCGCCGGCGGGGCAGATCGCCACCACGGCCGCCGCCGACAGGCGCGCCGCCGACAGCAGCGCGACGTAGCCGCCCATGCTCGAGCCGCGCAGGGCCAGGGGCCCGGGAGGCAGCAGCGCCGCCATGGCGGCGACGTCGTCGAGCATGCGGCCGTCCAGGGCGCCGCCGCTCTCGCCGTGCCCCCGCTGGTCGTAGGTGACCGCCGCGAGGCCGGCCGCGCGAGCCGCGCGGGCGAAGTCGAAGTGGCTCTCCTTGCAGGAGCCGGCGCCGTGCACGGCCACCACGCCGCCGTCCGGGCGGCCCTCCGGGAGCCACAGCGCGTAGGCCAGCCCGTCGCGCTCGGCCAGCTCGGCCGGGCCCTCCGGGGTCCGATGCGTGACCTTCCAGTTGCGCAGGATCCGGGGCACCGAGCAAGTATCCCGCGCGCGGACCGGCGAGCCGGCTCGCGATAATGGCCGCCATGGCGGCCACCCAGGTCTCCCATGTCTATCCGATGGGCACGCGGCTCGACGCCCGCGGCCGCCTGCAGGTGGGCGGCTGCGACGTCATCGAGCTGGCCCGCGAGTTCGGTACGCCCGCCTACGTGGTGGCTGAGGACGACCTGCGCGCCCGCGCCCGGGCCTTCCGGGACGCCATGGCCGCCCGCCACGACGACTTCGACGTCCTGTTCGCCTCCAAGGCCTTCCCGTGCACCGCCGCGTTCCGGGTCATGGCCGAGGAGGACCTCGGCTGCGACGTGGCGTCGGGGGGCGAGCTGCACCTGGCGCTGCTGGGAGGCATGGACCCGGCGCGCATCCACCTGCACGGCAACGCCAAGTCCGACGACGAGCTGCGGCTGGCCCGCGAGGCCGGGGTGGGACACGTGGTCATCGACGCGCTGGACGAGATCGAGCGGGTGGCTCGGGTCGTCGAGACGGGGCCACCCCAGCGCGTGCTGGTGCGGGTCACGCCCGGGGTCAAGCCCAGCACGCACGACTTCATCTCGACCGGACAGCTGGACTCCAAGTTCGGGCTCGCGGTGGACGACGCGCGCGTGGCCATCGAGCGCGTGCGGGAGAGCGACGGTCTCGAGCTCGTCGGACTGCACGTCCACCTCGGCTCCCAGATCTTCGAGCTCGAGCCCTTCCACCGCGCGGTCGAGGCGATCTCGCACCTCGGCGACTTCGCCACCTACAACCTGGGAGGGGGGCTGGGGGTGGCCTACACCGAGGGCGACGAGCCGCCGTCGATCGAGTCCTACGTGGGGGCGAAGGTCACGGCGGTCCAGGACGTGCTGGGGCCGGGCAAGCGGATCGTCATCGAGCCCGGCCGCGCGCTGGTGGCCAACGCGGGGGTCACGCTCTACTCGGTGATGTCGGTGAAGCGCGGGCTCTCGACCTACGTCGCCGTCGACGGGGGCATGTCCGACAACCTGCGTCCGATGCTCTACGGATCGGTGTACGAGGCGACGATCGCCGACCGCGTGGGCGCCGGCGGCGAGCTCTGTCACGTGGCCGGCAAGCACTGCGAGTCCGGGGACGTGATCGTGCACGATGTTCACCTCCACGCCCCCAGTCCCGGCGACGTCGTGGTCACCCCCGTCACCGGCGCCTACGGACACGCCATGGCCAACAACTACAACGGCGTCCCCCGGCCCCCGGTCATCTTCTGCCGCGATGGCGACGCCCGTGTCGTGGTGCGGCGCGAGACGTTCGACGACTTGGCCCGCCGTGAGCGCCCCTAGCCGCCCGCTAGCCGTCGGCCTGCTGGGCCACGGGACGGTGGGCGGAGCCTTCGCGGAGCTGCTGACGACGCGCGCCACGCACGTCGAGGCGATCTGCGGGCGGTGCCCCGAGATCTCCGGGGTGCTCTCCCGCA
>DATFPO010000223.1:0-4713 GCA_035264745.1 Solirubrobacteraceae bacterium
GGACCGTCCGGTGGCGGAGGGCCCAAGATCGCCCTGCTGCTGCCCGAGACTAAGACCACCCGCTACGAGGAGCAGGATCGACCCAACTTCGAGCGACGGGTCCGGGAGCTGTGCTCCAGCTGCCAGGTGATCTACGCCAACGCCAATCAGGACCCGGCCAAGCAGCAGCAGCAGGCCGAGGCGGCGATCACCCAGGGCGCGAAGGTCCTGGTGCTGGACGCGGTCGACGTCGAGTCGGCCGCCGGCATCGTCCAGCGCGCAAAGCGCGCCCGGGTCCCGGTGATCAGCTACGGACGCCTGGTGGCCAACGCAGACCTCGACTACTACATCTCGATCGACCCGTTCAAGGTCGGCCAGCAGCAGGGACGGGCGCTCGTCACCGCCCTCAGGCACGATGGCACGGGCAAGCCATCGGTGGTGATGATCAACGGGGCTCCGACCGACAGCAATGCGGGCCCCTACAAGAAGGGCGCCCGCAGCGTCCTGGATGCGGCCGGGGTGAGGGTGGTCCGCCAGTACGACACTCCCGACTGGAGCCCGGACAAGGCCCAGCAGGAGATGGAGCAGGCCATCACCGCCGTGGGCAGGGACGGCTTCGACGGCGTATACGTCGCCAACGACGGCATGGCCGGGGGCGCCATCGCCGCCATGAAGGGGGCCCAGATCGACCCGGCGCGGCGCCCGGTCACCGGGCAGGACGCCGAGGCGGCCGCCATCCAGCGGATCCTCGTCGGGCAGCAGCTGATGACCGTCTACCAGCCGATCAAGCGCATCGCCCAGACCGCCGCCGACCTGGCCGTCCCCATCGCGAACGGCAGGCGCCCGCCTGACATCGCCAGGGCGAAAGTCAACAACGGCCACGAGGACGTTCCCTCCGTCCTCCTGGACACGCTGGTCGTGACCCGGGCCAACATCAAGGACACGGTGATCGCCGACCGGTTCCTGACCCCCGCTCAGATCTGCCAGGGCCAGTACGCGGAGGCCTGTCGGAAGGCGAGGATCTCATGACCAGGCGAGCTCCGGCGTAGGGCCGGGGCGGCGGACGGCGGAGGTTCGACGCCTAGCCGCGCGCGAACGCCTCGACCCCGCCGACGATGGTGCGCGCCACCTGCAGCTCGTCATCGAGCACGGCGACGTCGGCCGTGCCGCCCTCGCGCAGCACTCCCAGCTCCGGCCGGCCGACCAGCGCCGCCGGGACCCGCGCCGCGGCGTCCACCGCGTCGGCCAGGGAGGCGCCCATCTCGGTCAGGTTGCGCACGGCGCGATCCATCGTCAGCAGGCTTGCGGCCAGCGTGCCGTCCTCGAGCCGGGCGGTGCCGTCCGCGACCCGGACCCGGCTGGTCCCCAGCCGGTATTCGCCCGGCCCGAGCCCGGTCGCCTCCATCGCGTCGGTGACCAGGCAGAAACGGCCGCGGGCGGCCAGGAAGGCGACGTACGCGGTCTCGGGGGCGAGGTGGACGCCGTCCACGATGGCCTGCACGACGACGTCCGGGCGGGCGAGCGCCACCCCGGCCAGGCCCGGATCGCGCGGTCGCCAGCGGCGGTGGGCGTTGTGAACATGGGTGATCGCCCGGGCTCCCCGATCGAACGCCGCGTGGGCGGCGCCGGCGTCGGCGTGGCTGTGCCCGCACGACGCGACCACCCCGCTCGCGGTCAGGGCCTCGATGACCTCGATCGCGCCCGGCAGCTCGGGCGCCAGGGTCATCATCCGCACCGGGCCGGCGCCGCACAGCCGTCGGGCCAGCTCGGGCTCCGGCTCCCTCAGCTGCGCGGGATCGTGCGCGCCCGCCCACCGCGGCGAGAGGAACGGGCCCTCGAGATGGACGCCGAGCGCCCGGGGCCGCCCCACCCGGTCCGCAAGCCCGGCCACCGCGGCGATGGCGGGGCCGTACGCCTCGAGCGGGCTGGAGACGAACGTGGGCAGGAAGGCGGTCACGCCGGTCGCCGCCAGCGCGTCGCCGGCGCGGCGGTAGCCCTCGGCGTCGGCGGCCAGGAAGTCGACGCCGGCGAACCCGTTGACCTGGAGGTCCACGAACCCCGGGACGGCGATTCCCGCGGCCCCGGGCGGCCCGGCGGCCAGCCTGCCGATCCGCTCCCCCTGGATCTCGACGTCGCCCTCGACCAGCGCCCCGTCGGCCAGGGCCGCCCGCACACCGAGTCGCATCGGGGCTGCGCGCGGCACGGCTCAGTGCAGGACGCGGGCCTCGTAGCCCTCGTCGCGCAGGCCGGCCAGCACCTGGTCGGCGTGCTCGGGGCCGCGCGTCTCCATAACCAGCTCGACCGCGGTCTCGCGCACGTGCAGCTCGAGTCCCTCGCGCACGTGGGAGTCGTCCACCAGGTTGGCGCCCGCCTCGGCCACGCAGGACAGCAGCGCCGCCAGGCCGCCGGGGCGGTCCGGCACCCGCGAGAGGACCACCAGTCGCCGTCCGGCGCCGCTCTCGTGCCGGGGTACCAAGCCGGCCAGCACCCCCGGGTCCACGTTGCCGCCCGACAGCACCGCCACTGTGGCGCCCCGCGGGGCGGGCGCCACCGCTCCGCCCAGCAATGCCGCGACGCCCACCGCCCCGGCGCCCTCGACCACCAGCTTCGCGCGCTCCAGCAGCAGCACCATGGCCTCGGCGACGTCGTCCTCGGACACCACCTCCACGCCGTCGAGCCAGCGCTCGATCAGGGCCAGGGTCAGATCGCCCGGCCGCTTGACGGCGATCCCGTCGGCGATCGTCGGCCGCGCGCGGGCCTCGATCGGCCGGCCCCGGCGCAGCGACTCGCGGACCGCCGGGCATGCCTCCACCTGGACCCCCACCACCTCGATGGCCGGATCGCGGTGCTTGACGGCGACAGCGACGCCGCTGGCCAGCCCCCCGCCGCCGACCGGGATCACCACCCTGGCCAGGTCGGGCACGTCCTCGATCAGCTCGAGCCCGAGGGTCCCCTGCCCGGCCACGACGACGGGGTCGTCGAAGGGGTGGATGAATGCCAGCCCTCGGCGTCCGGCGTGCTCGCGGGCGGCGACCACGCAGTCGTCCACCGAGCCCTCCACCGTCCGCAGGGTGGCCCCCAGCTGCGCGGCGGAGTCGGTCTTGGCGATCGACGCGTCCGCGGGCATGAACACCTCGCAGTCCAGGCCGCGGGCGCGGGCCGCGTACGCCACCGCCTGCGCGTGGTTGCCGGCGCTTCCGGCCACCACGCCGGTGATGTCGCGATCGCCCAGCGACCCGATCTTGGCCAGTGCGCCCCGCAGCTTGAACGACCCGGTGCGCTGCAGGTTCTCCGCCTTGAGCAGAACGGTCCCGCCCGCCGCCCGCGAGATCGTCCCCGACGAGAGGACCGGCGTGCGGACGACCACCCCGGCGCCCGCCTCGCGTGCGCGGTGGATGTCGTTGATGGTGGGATGGGCTTCGCCCACCCGCCAATGATCGCGCGCCCGGGAGGTGACGGCGAGGAGCGCGGCCCGGCCGGGTCGGCGACGACCCTGCTCAGGCCGGGAGCGCCACGACGGCGTCGACGGCCACCTGCGCGCCGCGCGGGAGCGCTGCGACCCCGACCAGGGTCCGGGCGGGGGGATCGGAGGGGAAGAACCCGGCGTAGGCCCGGTTGACCTCCTCGAACGCCTCCGGGCCCGTGACGTACACCGTCAGGCTGACCGCGTCGCGCAGCTCCGCCCCCGCCGCGGCGCAGACCGCCGCCAGGTTCTCCAGGCAGCGGACGGTCTGCCCGCCGTGGGCGTCGGCCACCAGCTCGCCCGACTCCGGGTCTAGCGGGATCTGGCCGGAGCAGAACAGCAGCCCGCCCGCGCGGATGGCATGCGCGTAGGGGCCGACCGCGGCCGGCGCCCCCACCGCGGTGACGGGCTCGCGATGCTGGGCCATGCGGACGGCACCCTAGCGGCAGCCCGCTCCGCTCCGCCGTTCGGCCCCCCCGGCCGGGGGTAGCCTCCGGTGCATGGCCAACCGCCTCGCCGGCGAGACCTCTCCGTACCTCCTCCAGCACAAGGACAACCCGGTCGACTGGCAGCCCTGGGGGCCCGAGGCGCTGTCCCAGGCTCGCGAGCGCGACGTGCCGCTGCTGGTCTCGATCGGTTACTCCTCATGCCACTGGTGCCACGTCATGGAGCGCGAGTCCTTCGAGGATCCCGACGTGGCGGCGCTGATGAACCAGCGCTTCGTGTGCGTGAAGGTGGATCGCGAGGAGCGCCCCGATGTCGACGCGATCTACATGGACGCGGTCCAGGCGATGACCGGCCACGGCGGCTGGCCGCTCAACGCCTTCGTCACACCGGAGCAGGTGCCGTTCTACGCCGGAACCTACTTCCCCCCCGAGCCGCGCCACGGGATGCCGAGCTGGCGCCAGGTCCTGGAGGCGGTGTCGGGCGCCTGGGAGGGCCGCCGCGACGAGATCCGAGCCGGCGCCGTTCGCATCGTGGAGCGGCTGGCGGGCGCCGCGACGCTGGAGCCCTCGACCGACCCCATCGACCCGCGCTCCCTGGAGGCCGCGAACGCCGTGCTGGCGCAGTCCTACGACGAACGCAACGGCGGGTTCGGCGGCGCTCCCAAGTTCCCGCCCGCATCGGTGATCGAGTTCCTGCTGGCGCGCGGTGAGGTCGCGATGCCGCTGCAGACCCTGCGCCGGATGGCCTCGGGCGGTATCTACGACCAGATCGGCGGGGGCTTCGCGCGCTACTCCGTCGACGCCCGCTGGCTCGTGCCCCACTTC
>DATFPO010000224.1:0-10820 GCA_035264745.1 Solirubrobacteraceae bacterium
CGGCGCCGAGCTCGGGCACACCGTCGTGGACATCGATGGGCCTCCGTGTCAGGGCAACTGCCCCAACCGGGGCTGCCTGGAGGCGGTCGCCTCGGGCACGGCGCTGGAGCGGGAGGCGCGGGCGGCCGCGCACGCGCAGCCGGGGTCCCAGCTCGGCCGATTGCAGGACTCCGGGCGCGAGCTCACCGGCGCGCTGGTGACCGAGCTGGCGCATGACGGCGATCCCCTGGCCCGCGACGTTCTGGCGCTGATCGGACGGCGGCTGGGGGTCGGTATCGCCAGCTTCGTCAACGCCTTCAATCCCGAGGTGGTGGTCATGGGCGGCGGGGTGATGGGCGCCGGGGAGCTGCTGCTGGCGCCGGCGCGGGCCGAGGTGGCGGCCCGCGCACTGCCGCCCGCCCGCGACGTGGTGCGAATCGTGCCCGCCCGCCTGGGGCCGGAGGCCGGGATGATCGGCGCCGGGGTGATGGCCTGGGACGAGCTGGGGCGGCGCGGCGGGTGAGTGCCCGCGGCGGCCCGTCGGGACGGCGGCCCGCGGGGCGGCTGGTGATCTGTCCCACGCCGATCGGGAACCTCGAGGACATAACCCTGCGCGCGCTCGCGGCTCTGCGCGAGGCCGACGTCGTGGCCTGCGAGGACACCCGCCGCACCCGGGTGCTGCTCGACCGCTACGGGGTCAACGCCCGCCTGGTCTCCTACCACGAGCACAACGAGGACCGCCGCGCCGGCGAGCTGGTCGCTCGCATGCGTGCGGGAGAGGTGGTGACGCTGGTCTCGGACGCCGGCATGCCGCTGATCTCGGATCCGGGCTTCGTGCTGGTGCGCGCGAGCGTGGCCGCCGGGCTGGCCGTCGAGGTGCTGCCCGGGCCGTCGGCCGCCATCGCGGCGCTGGTGGCCTCGGCCCTGCCGGCCGACCGCTGGCGTTTCGAGGGCTTCCTCCCCCGCCGGCGGGGCGAGCTGGCGCAGCTCCTCGACGCCGACGAGACCGTCGTGGCCTTCGAGTCGCCGCGGCGGGTGCCGGCCTCCCTGGCTCTGCTCGCCGAGGTCGACCCCGAGCGCCCGGTGACGGTGTGCCGGGAGCTGACCAAGGCCCATGAGGAGGTGGTGCGCGGGACCGCGGCGCAGCTCGCCGCCCGCTACCGGGACTCGCCGCCCCGGGGAGAGGTGGTCCTGGTGATCGGCGCGGCCGCCCCCGGCGAGCCCGACCCCGGCCCGGCGCTCGAGGCGCTGCGGCGCCTGGTGGATTCGGGGGCCAGGCCCCGCCCGGCCGCCGCGGTGGTCTCGGGGCTGACCGGCGTGCCCGCCAACCAGCTATATCGCGCTCTCACCGGCGGCGGGGGTTGAGGACTGCGCGCCGTCTGCGCGCGGCGTGATACGAGACCGAGCCGAATCGCGAAACGCATCGGGGCCGGCGCCATGCCGGCGCCTACGGTCGGTGCATGTCTCGGCCGCTCGTCGCGGCCCTGCTCGCCGGGGCCCTCGCATGGATCTCCTGTGTCGGCACGGCCGCCGCGGGCGGCTGGCGGTGGCCGGTGCGCGGACCGGTGGTCGAGGCGTTCAGAACCGGTCCGGATCCCTTCGCCGCCGGCCAGCACCGCGGCATCGACATCGCCGCGACGATCAGGACCCCGGTGCGCAGCGCGTGCTCGGGCACGGTGACGTTCGCCGGCTTCGCGGCCACCGCGGGGCGGACGGTGAGCGTGGCCTGCGGTCCGCTCACCGCCTCCTATCTCCATCTCGCCTCGATCGCCGTGCGGCGCGGGGAGCGCCTGCCGGCCGGGGCGCTGCTGGGCGCGGTCGGCCGCAGCGGGCGCCCGCGCTCGCCGGTCGCGCACCTGCACTTCGGGGTGCGCTGGACCGCACGCCGCTTCGCCTACGTGGACCCGCTCTCGCTGCTCGGGGACGATCGGCCGCCCCCGGTGTCCGCCGTGCCCGGGCGGGTCCCGCGGACCGTCCCGCCCGGCCGCCCACCCCTGGAGCCCGCCCCGCGACCCTCGCCCTGGCCCCGGGCGGCGCGTCCCCGCCCGGTCGCCCGGCGCTCGCCGCTTCCCCCGCGCCCGCCGGCCCTGCCCTGGCCGGCCTGGGCGGGCCTGGGCCTCATCGCTGCCGCGCTCCCCGCCCGCCTGATCCGCCTTCGCGGCCGGCGCGCTCGGCCCGCTGGGGCCCTGCGACGGGTCGCCTCGGTGCGGCTGCGCACGCGCCCCTGACCCGGGGGGCCCCGGCCGCCGGCGCGGCAGGGGCCGGCAGGCCCCCCGATAGCCTTGGCCGCCGTGTCGTTCTACGTCACCACGCCGATCTACTACGTCAACGCGGCGCCCCACCTGGGGCATGCGTACACCACCATCGGGGCCGACATCCTGGCCCGGCACATGCGCCAGCGGGGAGAGGACGTCTTCTTCCTGACCGGGACCGACGAGCACGGCGAGCCGGTCGTGCAGGCGGCCGAGCGCGAGGGCATCACCCCGCGGGAGCTGGGCGACGTCAACGCGCCCCGGTTCCGCGAGCTGATGGACCGGGCCGGCGTCTCCAATGACTTCTTCATCCGCACCACCGACCCCGAGCACGAGGCCAAGGTTCAGGAGATCCTCCAGCGGGTCAACGACAACGGGCACGTCTACCCGGGCACCTACGAGGGCTGGTACTGCCCCCGGTGCGCGGACTTCAAGACCGACACCGAGTTGGGCCCCGACAACACCTGCCCGATCCATGGGATCCCGCTCGACTGGCAGCAGGAGGAGAACTACTTCTTCCGGCTGTCGACGTTCCAGGAGCCGCTCGAGCGGCTGTACGCCGAGCGACCGGACTTCGTGCTGCCGCAGGCACGCTTCAACGAGGCGCTCGCCTTCATCCGCGGGGGCCTGGCCGACGTCTCGCTCAGCCGGGCCAAGATCAGCTGGGGCGTGCCGGTCCCGTGGGACCCCTCGCAGGTCTTCTACGTGTGGTTCGACGCACTGCTCAACTACGTCACCGCGTTGACCTACGCCCGACCGGGCGAGGACCTGATCGCCCGCTACTGGCCTCCCAGCTTCCAGCTGATCGGCAAGGACATCCTCAAGTTCCACGCCGTCTACTGGCCGGCGCTCCTGATGGCGGCCGGCTACGACGTCCCCCGCCACCTGTTCGTGCACGGCTTCCTGCTCATGCAGGGGGAGAAGATGTCCAAGTCGCTGGGCAACGTGCTGGACCCGCTCGCGGTGATCGAGCGCTTCGGGGCCGATGCCCTGCGCTACTACTGCTTCCGCGACGTCTCGTTCGGCCAGGACGGCTCGGTGTCCACCGCCGACTTCGAGACCCGCTACGAGACCGAGCTGGCCAACGAGCTGGGCAACCTGGCCAGCCGTACGCTGGCGATGGTCGAGCGCTACCGGGGCGGGGTGGTCCCGGACGCGGGCGTCGACCCGGAGCCCGCGGCCGACTTCGACGGGCTGGCCGGGCTGGTGCGCGACCGCTTGGACCGAGCCGACCTCACCGCCGCGCTTGACGAGATATGGCAGCGGGTCCGGCGGCTGAATCGGTACGTGGAGGAGCGCGCCCCCTGGCAGCTGGCCAGGTCTGATGATCGCGCCGACGAGCTCGACCTCACGCTCCGCTCGCTGGCCGAGGGGCTGCGGGTGGTGACCGTGCTGCTCTACCCGTACATCCCGGGCACCGCCGAGCGGCTCCTGCAGGCGCTGGGCCAGCCGGGTGTCGAGCTCGAGGGCGCCCGCTTCGGCGCCCGCGGCGGGGGCGCCAGGGTGGCCGGCATTCCGCCCCTGTTCCCCAAGCCGTGATCGACTCGCACGCTCATCTGGACATGTGCAGCCGGCCCGACGCTGACGTGGTCGCCGACGCCCGCGCGGCCGGGGTGGAGCGGGTGCTGGCCGTGGGCATCGACGGCGCCTCCTGCCGCGCCGCGCTGGCCGCCGCGGAGGCGTTCCCCCAGCTGCGGGTGGCGATCGGCCGCCACCCCAACAGCGCCACCGGCTTCGACGACGCCGACCTGGCCGAGCTGCGGGCGCTGGCCGCGCACGAGCGCTGCGCGGCGATCGGGGAGACGGGCCTCGACTACCACCGCGACCATGCCTCCCGGGCGGACCAGATGCGCGCGTTCCTGGGCCAGATCCAGCTGGCCCGCGAGACCGGCAAGCCGCTGGTGATCCACACGCGCGACGCGGCCGACGACACGCTGCGCACCCTGGACGAGCACGCCGCCGGCCTGTCGGTGGTCATGCACTGTTTCTCGATGGTGGATCGGCTGGACGACTGCCTGGAGCGTGACCACTGGATCTCATTCGCCGGCAACCTCACCTACCCCTCGGCCGGGCAGCTCCGGGAGGCGGCGGCGCGCGTTCCCGACGGCCGGCTGCTGGTCGAGACCGATGCCCCGTTCCTCGCCCCCCAGCCGGTTCGCGGCCGCGAGAACGAGCCGGCGCACGTCGTCCACACCGCTCGGTCGCTGGCCGAGACCCGAGGCTGCGGCTACGAGGCGCTCGAGGCCATCGTGGCGCGCAACGCCGAGGTGTTCGGCTGGTGAGGGCCCGTCGCCCGGAGGCGGGCGGCGCACCCGTCCTGCCCTCGCAGCCCAGCCTGCGGCGCCTCAAGCGCTTTGGCCTGCGCCCCAACCGCGAGCTCGGCCAGCACTTTCTGATCGACTCCAACCTGCTCGACGTGATCGCCCAGGCCGCGCAGCTGGACGCGGACGACGTCGTGCTGGAGATCGGCGGCGGTCTGGGCGTCCTGTCCGAGCACCTGGCCGAGCGGGCCGCGCACGTCCACGTGGTCGAGGTCGACCCGCGCCTGGAGCCAGCGCTGCGCGAGGCGCTCGACCCTCACCCCAACACCACCCTGCACCTCGGCGACGCCATGCGGCTCGACCTGGCGGCGCTGGCGCCGCCGCCCGGGAAGGTGGTGGCCAACCTGCCCTACGGCATCGCCGCGACCGCGATCCTGCGCACAATCGAGGAGCTGCCCGGCTGCCGACTGTGGGTGGCGATGGTCCAGCGCGAGGTGGGCGAGCGGCTGGCCGCCGCGCCCGGCACCGCCGCGTACGGGGCGCCGTCGGTGCTGGCCCAGCTGGCCTGCGAGGTCGGCGTGCTGCGGCCGGTGTCGCGAACCGTCTTCCACCCGGTTCCCAACGTGGACTCGGTGCTGGTTCGCCTGCGCCGCCGGCCGGAGGGCGGCGACCTCCCGGCCGGGCTGCGCAGGCTCGTGCGCCGCGCCTTCGCCCACCGGCGCAAAGCGCTGGCGGGCTCGCTGGCGCTGTCCGCTGACGGGCAGGCCCGAGTGCGCGAGCGGGCCCGACGCGCCCTCGAGGAGCTCGGTCATCCGCCCGACGAGCGAGCCGAGCGGCTGTCGCCCGACGAGTTCCGCGAGCTGTGGCGGAGGCTGGGATGAGCGCCCTGCGGGCCCGCGCGCCGGCCAAGGTCAATCTCTGCCTCTGGCTGGGGCCGTCGCGCCCGGACGGTCTGCACGAGCTGGTCTCGATCATGTGGTCGATCTCGCTGGCCGACGAGCTGGAGCTGGCGCCGGCCCCCGGCGCGGCGCGCGACCTAATCGACTGCGCCGGGGTCGACGGCCCCAACCTGGCCGCGCGGGCACTGGAGGCGTTTCGGCGCGCGAGCGGCTGGAGCGCTGCGCCCCATCGCCTGACGATCCTCAAGCGCATCCCGGTGGCGGCGGGCCTGGGCGGCGGCTCGGCCGACGCGGCGGCCGCCCTGCGCCTCGCCGCTCGGGCGGCCGGCCGGGACGTCGGCGACACGATGGCGGCGCTCGCTCCTTCGCTCGGGGCCGACGTCCCGGGCCAGCTCGATCCCGGCGCCGTGCTGGTGACCGGGGCCGGCGAGCGCGTCAGGCGCCTGCCGGCGCCGGCCCCGGCCGGGCTGCTGGTCGTCCCACTGCCCCACCGTCTGTCGAGCGCGAGTGTGTTCGCCCAGGCCGATCGGATGGGTCTGCCGCGCAGCCCCGGCGACCTGTCCGCGCGGCTGGGCCGGCTCGAGCGCACCCTGAAGGAGGACGGCGGGCTGCCGCTCGGGCTGGCCGGCAACGACCTGGAGCCGGCGGCCCGCGCGCTGTGCCCGGCGATCGAGCCTGCGCTCGAGGCGGTGGGCGAGACCGGCCCGGCGGCGGCGCTGGTCACGGGGTCCGGCCCGACCGTCGTCGGGGTCTATCCGGGCGAGGCGGGGGCCGACCGCGCCCGGGAGGGGGCTGACCGGCTGCGCGGGCGGTTTCCGGGCGCCTGCGCCGCGACGCCGGTCGAGTCCGGCTTCGGGGCGCCCGAGCCCGTAACGGTCTCGGCGTGACCGCCACGCCGGTCGCGGACGCCGCGGTGGTGGCGGCGGTGAGGCCTGGGCCGCTGGCGGTCGCCGTGGCCCTGACCGCCTTCACCGCCTGGCGGTGGCGGCGGCTGTCCACCGAGAACCGGGTCCTGGCGGTGGTGGCCGCCGTGGGCCTGGTGGTGTACGGCAGCGGGGTGGTGCACCCGCCCGACCTCGAGTCGGTGATCCGCAGCATCGGCAGCGCGCTGGGTCCCTACACCTACGCGCTGGTCGGGGTGATGGCCTTCCTGGAGACGGGAGCGTTCATCGGGCTGGTGGCCCCGGGCGAGTTCACCGTCATGTTCGGCGGCGTCGTGGCCGCCCAGGGCCAGATCAGCATCGTCCCGCTGATCGGCCTGGTGTGGGCCTGCGCCGTGGCCGGCGACACTACCTCGTTCTTCCTCGGCCGCCGTCTCGGCCGCGATTTCCTCCTGCGGCACGGCCCGCGAGTGAAGATCACGCGCGAGCGCCTCGAGCAGGTCGAGGGGTTCTTCGAGCGCCACGGCGGCAAGACGATCCTGTTCGGGCGTTTCATCGGACTGGTTCGAGCGATGGCGCCGTTCATAGCCGGCGCCTCGCGCATGCGCTTCAGGCGCTTCATGCCCTACGACGTGATCAGCGCCGGAATCTGGGCCACCACCTTCTGCCTGATCGGCTACGTGTTCTGGCGCTCGTTCGACCAGGTGGTGACGATCGCCAAGCGCGGCGCCTTCGCGCTCGGCGCGGTGATCGCGCTGGTCGTCGGCGGCATCGCGCTGTACCGCTATCTGCGGGTGCCGGCCAACCGCGAGCGCGCCGGCGCCTGGATCGACGACCACTCGCAGCGGCCGCCGCTGCGCCAGATCGTCGGCGTCGTTCGCCCGCTTAACGTCCACGTGATACGGCCGGTGGGGCGGGGCTTGGCCGGGCCGCTGCGCTTCCTGTGGGAGCGGCTGACGCCGGGAGAGCTGGGGCTGGAGCTCACCACGCTGCTCGCCGTGGTGCTGGTCGGCTCCTACGTGCTCACCGCCCTGGCGATCGAGGTGGGGGCGGACCAAGGCTTCCTGTTCGACGGCACGGCGTTCGCCGCCGCCTCGTCGTTGCGGCACCCCTGGACCGTCGCGGTGGCCGAGGCGGTCACCGTGCTCGGCTCACCCCAGGTTGTCGGCGCCGCGATCGCCGTCGCGGCGGCCTACCTGCTGTGGCGCCGTCAGGTGGTGGAGGCGCTCACCCTGGTGATCGGGTACGCCGCCAGCTTCGGCGCCGTCCACCTGGTCAAGGCGCTTGAGGCCAGACCCCGGCCGGGGGCCGGTCTGGTCGCCGCCTCGGGCTCGAGCTTCCCGTCGGCCCACGCGGCGTACTCCATCGCCTACGTGGCCATCGTCCTGGCCGTCGGCCGGGCGCTTCCCAGCTTCGTGCACCGGGCGGCCTGGGTGGTCTTCGCGCTGGTCCTGACCGCGGCCATCGGCCTGTCGCGCGTGTTCCTGCACGTCCACTACCTGTCGGACGTGGTGGCCGGTTGGGCCCTGGGCGCGACGGTGTTCGGCCTGTGCGGGCTCGTGGCGCTGATCGTCGCCTTCGTACGGCAGAATCCCCGC
This sequence comes from Solirubrobacteraceae bacterium, assembly GCA_035264745.1. Lineage (GTDB taxonomy): Bacteria > Actinomycetota > Thermoleophilia > Solirubrobacterales > Solirubrobacteraceae > DATAEY01. The sequence goes on from DATFPO010000224.1 coordinate 7,871, forward strand.
GAGCCGTGACCCCCACCGCGATCACCTACTTCGTGGCGGCCTTCGCCGGGGTGTTCTCGCTGACCGCGTTCGTCGGCTGGGTCCTCATGCCGGCCTGGTCGGCCTACACCCGGGGCTGGGAGCGCGCGGCGGCGTTGTTCCTGTCGCTGTACGTGCTGGCCACCTTCCTCGCCGTGGGCTTCGCCATGGGGGTCGCGGTCATCTACTTCTGGGACCGGATCACCTAGGTCCGCGACCGTCCTGGCCCCGGGGGCATAGCCTCCGCGGTCATGGACTATCAGCACCTCACCTACGAGCAGGACGGCCACGTCGTGACGCTGGTCTACGCGCGGCCCGACCAGCACAACGCGATCAACCGGGCGATGGCGGAGGAGCTCCACCACGCCTGGCAGCGGTTCCGTGACGACGACGACGCGTTCGTGCTGGTCATCACCGGCGCGGGCGAGACGACGTTCTGCGCCGGCTGGGACCTCGGCGAGGCCGCCGGCCTGGAGGGGGTCGGTGACTTCGACCGCTTCCGCGCCGGCCTGTACAACGACCCGGGCCCGTGCGGCTACACCCGCCGCGTCGACGTGTTCAAGCCGGTGATCGCGGCGATCAACGGCTACGCCTTCGCCGCCGGGCTGGAGACCGCGCTGCTGGCCGACATCCGGATCGCCGCCGAGAACGCGGAGTTCGGCGCGCTGGAGCGGCGCTGGAACATCGTGGGCGGCGACGGGCTGACGGCGCGCCTTCCGCTGGTGGTGGGCTTCGCCCGCGCGATGGAGCTGATCATCACCGGGCGCCGGATCGACGCCCGCGAGGCCGAGCGCATCGGGCTGGTCAACCAGGTGGTGCCCCGGGGCGCGGCGCTGGCCCGGGCGCACGAGCTGGCTCACCAGATCGCCGCGCTCCCGCAGGGTGCGATCCGCTCCGACAAGGAGTCCGTCGTGCGGGGAGTGGGCCGCACGCTCGAGGAGCGCCTGCGCATCGAGGCCGAGATGGTCGTCTCGATGTTCATGCGCCGCGACTCGCACCGGATCGGCGCCGCCGCCTTCAAGGCGGGGGAGACGCCGCGCTGGGAGCACCACGGGCTCTGACGCCGCCCCGGCCTCCGTACACTTTCCCCATGCCCTCGCCGGCCCGGCGCGTGCGTGACATCGCGCCAGCCCACGCGGCGCCGGAGGAGTCGGAGCTGGGCGCGCTCGAGGAGGTCTCCGCCTCGGTGGAGTCCGGCGCCGGGCTGCCCGAGGTGGTGCGGGCGGCGGCCCGTGCCCTCGACGCCAGCCTGCTGCTCAGCGACCCCGGCGGCGCGGTGCTGGCGGTGGCGGCCCGCTCGAAGGCGGACGAGGCGTCCCTGGCCGAGTCCGGCCCGGGCGTGCAGACGATCGAGCTGCGGCTGCGCGAGGAGCTGGTCGGCCGCCTGCGGATGCGGCCCCGCGCGGGGACGCCGTCGCCGGCGCTGCTTTCGGTGCTCCGCCCGCTCCTGGCCGGCGAGGCGGATCGTTCCCGCGCCCCGGGGCGCGCCTCCGAGCAGGCGGCGGCCACCTTCCTGCGCGAGCTGCTCGAGCAGGAGCCCGCCGACGCTAGCGCCGTGGTCTCTCGCGCGCGCGACCTGGGCATCGACGTTCGCCGGGGCGGAAGCGTGATCGCGGCCCGCGCCCATCCGCTCGCCCCCGCCGACGAGGCCTGGCGGGCGCGGATGCTCACCGTGAGCGAGCGGGGCGCCCGCGCCGCCGTCAGTGGCGCGGTGACCGCGCTGGTCGAGCGCTCCGACGCGCGCGCGGCCGAGGTGCTGGTCCTGGTCCCCGGCGCCGACGAGGCGCTCGCCGGCCGGGCGGTGGAGAGCGTGCTGCGCGAGCTGCAGGCCAACCTCCACGGCTTCACCTTCGCGGTCGGTCGCAGCCGCGCCGCCGACGATCCGCACAAGCTGCATCGCGCCGCGCACGAGGCGCTGCTGGCCGCGACCGTGGCGGAGTCCGACCCCGACCACGAGGTGCTCGGCTTCGGCGGCCTCGGCGCCTACCAGCTGCTGCTGTCGGTGATGATGGACGACCCGAGCGAGATCCAGCGCTTCTACGCGGACACGGTGGAACCGCTGGTGGCCTACGACGAGCAGTACGAGACCGGGCTGGTGCCCACGCTCGAGACATTCCTGGAGTGCGACGGCAACGTGGCGCAGACCGCCCAGCGGCTGTACACCCATCGCCACACGATCCGCTACCGGCTCGAGCGCGCGCGCGAGCTGTCGGGCCTGGACGTCGCCGCCAGCGAGGGCCGCGAGAAGCTCTCCCTGGGGCTCAAGGCGATGCGGGTGCTGGGGATCGCCACGCCCCGCGGCCCCGCCACCGAGTCGGGCGCCGAGGCGGGACGGGTCCCCGGGCGCCGCGACCCCAGGTGACTCGCGCTCGCCCGGCGGGGCAGATTGCCGGGCGCTCGTAGGATTCGCCCGCCATGGTGCTCGGGATCGTCACGGGATCGGGGACGCACTCGCTGCCGGGCCTCGAGAGCCAGGCCACCGACGAGGTGGACACCCCCTACGGGCCGGCGCCGGTCACCCGGGGCGAGCTCGCGGGCGTCGAGGTGGTCCACGTGTCCCGCCACGGCGAGGGCCATGCGCACCTGTCCAACCACGTCAACCACCGGGCGAACCTGTTCGCGCTCAAGCAGCTGGGTGCGGATTGCGTCATCGGCTGCACGGCGTGCGGCGCGGTGGACGGCGACATCCCGCTCGGCAGCCTGGTGCTCTTCGACGACCTGCACTTCCCCACCAACCGCCTGCCCGACGGATCGCTGTGCACCTTCTACGATCGGGCTGGCGACCGGCGGCGCGGGCACTGGATCTACGACCGCCCGTACTGCGAGCCCCTGCGCCGGGTTCTGGTCACGGCGGCGGAGACGGCCGGCGTCGAGGCCCGCGACGGCGGATGCTACGGGCAGGTGGACGGCCCCCGCTTCAACACCCGCACCG
>DATFPO010000225.1:0-9240 GCA_035264745.1 Solirubrobacteraceae bacterium
CGCGCCGGCGACCGCCGCCACCGGCTCGAAGTCGACGTCGCCCACCAGGCCATCGGGGCCGCGGGTGATCCCGACGTCGATCACGGTGGCTCCGGGCCGGACGAAGTCGGCGCCGACCATCCGCGGCACGCCGGTCGCCGCCACCAGGAGGTCGGCCCTGGCGCACTCAACCCCCAGGTCTGCGGTGCGCGAGTGGCAGACGGTGACCGTGGCGTTTCGCTCCAGGAGCAGCGCGGCCAGGGGCCGTCCCACCAGCAGCGAGCGGCCCACCACCACGGCCCGCGCACCCTCCAGCGCGACGTCGTAGGCGTCGAGGAGCTCGATCACGCCCAGCGGCGTGCACGGCCTCAGCCCCGGCCTGCCCTGCGCCAGCCTTCCGGCGCTCACGGGGGTCAGCCCGTCGACGTCCTTGTCGGGATGGATCAGGGCGGCGAGGGCGCGGCCGTCGAGGTGGTCGGGCACCGGCAGCTGGAGCAGGATTCCACTGACCCGGGCGTCGTCGTTGAGCTCGGCCAGCTGTCCGGCCACCTCGTCGGACGTGCACCGGGCGCTCAGCCGGTGGTCGAAGCCGGCGATGCCGACCTCCGCGCAGGCCCGCTGCTTGCCCGAGACGTACACGTCCGAGGCGGGGTCGTCGCCCACCAGCACCGTCGCCAGCCCCGGCGCGAACCCGGCCTGCGCCTGGAACTCGGCCACGCCGTCCGCCACCTGGGCGCGCACGCGAGCGGCAACCGCCTTCCCGTCGATGATGGTGGCAGCCATCGGCGGCCGGACCATAGCGGCCCGGGCGGGCGCCTCAGCGCCTGGAGATCGGGGCGTAGGCCGCCATCAGCTTGCGCTCGCTGCCGTCGCCCGCGAAGCGCACGACCACTATGCCCCCGGCCTCCACGCCGGTGACCACGCCGTCCCCGAAAGCGGCATGCACCACGTCGTCGCCCAGGCGGAAGTCGGCCGCCGGGGCCTCGGTGCGCGCCGACGCCCACGACGTGGCGCGTCGGAGCCCGGTTCCGAAGTCCCCGGGGGCCTGGGCCGGGCGCTGATCGGCGTCGGTCAGCTCCGCCGGGATCTCGTCCAGGAACCGCGACGGAAGCCCGTACATCCGCGAGCCGAAGACGGTGCGGGACCGGGCGTGGGTGAGGTAGAGGTCGCGCTGGGCGCGGGTGATCCCCACGTAGCACAGGCGCCGCTCCTCTTCCAGGCCGCCCTCGTCCAGCGCCCGCGAGTGGGGGAAGACGCCCTCCTCGCAGCCGATGATGAACACGATCGGGAACTCCAGGCCCTTGGCGTTGTGAAGGGTCATGAGGGTGAGCAGACCCTCCTCCTCGCGCAGCGTGTCCTGGTCGGAGACCAGCGCGACCTGCTGGAGGAAGGCGTCCAGGCCGCCCGCCTCGGGGCTCGCCTCGAACTCGCGCGCGCCCTCCAGCAGCTCCTGGAGGTTCTCGATCCTGCCCTGGGCCTCGATCGTGCGCTCGGCCTCGAGCGCCTCCAGGTACCCGGTGCGACGCAGGGTCTCGTCGAGCAGCTCGAACACGCCGACCCCGGCCTCGGCGCGCGTGCGCAGCTCGCCCATCGCGTCCATGAAGCGGCGAAACGACTTCACGGCCGCGGCGCCCAGGCCGGGCACCTGATCGGAATCGGCGGCCGCCTCGAACACCGGGATGCCGGTGGTGTTGGCGTGGGCCACCAGCCGCGACAGCGAGGTCTGCCCGATGCCGCGTCGGGGGGAGTTGGCGACGCGGGTGAACGCGCCGACGTCCTGGGGGTTGGACAGGACGGTGAGGTAGGCGATCGCGTCCTTGATCTCGGCCCGGTCGTAGAACTTGGTCCCGCCGATCACCTGGTACGGGATCTCGGCCTGGACCAGCGTGTCCTCGAGCACGCGGGATTGCGCGTTGGTCCGGTAGAAGACCGCGACCTCCTCGCGCGAGACGGCCTCGTCCACCAGCCGCTCGACCTCACCCGCCACGAAGCGCGCCTCCGCCCGCTCGTCGTCGAGCTCGCGGACCTTGACGGGATCGCCGTGCCCCAGCTCGGTGAACAGCGTCTTTCCCTTGCGCCCGCGGTTGTTGGCGATCACCGCGTTGGCCACGTCGAGGATGGTCTGGGTCGAGCGGTAGTTCTGCTCGAGACGCACGACCCGGGCGTCCGGGAAGTCGTCCTCGAAGTCGAGGATGTTGCGGATCTCGGCCCCCCGGAAGCGGTAGATGGACTGATCGTCGTCGCCGACCACGGCCAAGTTGCGGTGATCCCCGGCCAGCAGCTGGAGCCATCGGTACTGGGCACGGTTGGTGTCCTGGTATTCGTCCACCAGCACGTGTCGGAAGGTCTGCTGGTAGCGCTCGCGGACCTCGGGGAAGAGCTGGAGCAGGTCGACCGCGCGCACCAGCAGGTCGTCGAAGTCCATCGCGTTGGCCCGCACGATCTGGCGCTCGTACTCCTCGTAGGCCTCGGCGGTCGTCTGCTCGAAGTACGAGCCGACCAGCTCGCGGTAGTCGGCCGGCGAGCGCAGGCGGTTCTTGGCGTCGGAGATCTGGGACTGGATGGCGACGGGCGGGAAGCGCTTGGTGTCGATCCCCAGGTCGTCCAGGCAGCGCTTGACCAGCCGCCGGGAGTCCGCCTGGTCGTAGATGGTGAACTGCCGGGTGTAGCCCAGCCGCTGGGCTTCGGCCCGCAGCATCCGGGCGCAGGCGGAGTGGAAGGTCATCACCCACATCGCGCGAATTCGCGCTCCGACCAGCAGCTCGACGCGCTCGCGCATCTCCTGGGCCGCCTTGTTGGTGAACGTGATGGCCAGGATCTCCCCCGCCCGGGCGCGGTCGGTGCGCACCAGCCAGGCGATCCGGTGCGTGAGCACGCGCGTCTTGCCGCTGCCGGCTCCGGCCAGGATCAGCAGGGGTCCGGCCTCGTGCTTGACTGCGTCGCGCTGGGACCGGTTGAGCCCGGCCAGCAGGGCGTCGAGATCGTGGGTGGCGGCGGCCTCGGGCATCGCCCTGAACGCTAGCGGCAGCCACGGCGCGCTCCGGGCCGCCATAGCCTCCCGGCATGGGGTTGTGTGACGACGTGCGCTCGGCATGCGCGGGCATCGCCGCCGACGCCCGCTGGGTGGCGATCGACGACGACCGGCTCGATGCGCTCGCCCCCGGCGCGGCGGAGCCCTTCCTGGACCCCGAGCGCCACTACCTCGAGGGCGCCCGGGAGGACGTCGCCCTCTACGTGTTGACGCTGGACGCGGTCAACTTCGGCTCCGGGTGGTTTTCCACCCTGCGCAAGCGCCCCGGCTGCTCCGGCTACTTCACCGTGGCCTGGGCCCTGGCCGACCGATTCCGCTCGGCAGGGCCGTGGACCGACCAGCAGCTGCGGGCGCTCGACGCGGCCGAGGTGGCGCGGGTGCTGGGGCAGGACGCGGGCCACGAGCTGATGGTCCTCTATGCCGAGGCGCTGCGCCAGCTCGGGCGCTTCCTGGCCGGGCGCACGGCGCTCGAGGCCATCGGGGCTGCGGCGGGCTCGGCCGAGCGCCTGGCTGAGCAGCTCGCCGCCGGGATGGAGTTCTTCGCCGACGCCGGCTTCTACAAGCGGGCGCAGATCGTCCCCAGCGACCTGACCCTGGCCGGGGTGGCCGACTTCGCCGACCTCGACCGGCTGACGATCTTCGCCGACAACCTGGTGCCCCATGTCCTGCGCGTGGATGGCGTGCTGCGCTACCGACCGGAGCTGGCGGCGCGGATCGACGCCGGCGAGCTTCTCCCGCCCGGCGAGCAGGAGCGCGAGATCCGAGCCTGCGCGGTCCACACCTGCGAACTGATCTCGGCCCGGCTGGGCGTGGCGCCGCGCAGGCTGGATGTCTGGCTGTGGACGCGCGGGCAGGCGCCGGCCTACAAGGCCCGGCCGCGCCACCGCACGCGCACGGTCTTCTACTGATGGCCGGCTAGCCGCCGGCGGGGCTGGGGCCGCCGCGGCGTCGCAGCGGCGTCACGTCGCCACGGTGCTCGGGCGGGGCTGCGCGGTCGCCGGCCAGGTCGGCCAGCGCCCGCTCCATCGCCCCGATCCGGCTGGCCAGGCCCTTGATCGCGTCGGCCAGCGGGTCCGGGAGGTGAGCCCAGTCGGCGTCGGGCCCCTCCGGCCGGCGGCCCTCGACCCGGACCGGATGGCCCGGGTTGCCCACCACCGTGGAGTGGGCGGGCACGTCGTGGATGACCACGCTGTTGGCGCCGATCTTCGAGCCGTGGCCGATGGTGATCGGCCCCAGCAGCTTGGCGCCCGAGCCGATGGTCACGTTGTCCTCGACCGTGGGGTGGCGCTTGCCGGTGGCGAACCCCGTGCCCCCCAGGGTGGCTCCCTGGTAAAGCGTCACCGAATCGCCGATCTCGGCGGTCTCCCCCACCACCACGCCCATCCCATGGTCGATGAAGAAGTCGTCGCCGATGCGGGCGGCGGGATGGATCTCGATGCCGGTCAGCACCCTGGTGGCGGAGGCCAGCGTCCGGGGCACGAACGGGATCCCCGTCTCGTGCAGGGCGTGGGCGACGCGATGGGACAGCAGCGCGTGCACCCCCGGCCACGCCGCCAGGATCTCGGCCGGCCCGACGCCGCGCGCGGCGGGATCGCGCTCGCGCGCGGTGGCGACGTCGCGCCGCACTTCGCGCGCGACCCGGGCCAGCGTCCCGACCCCGAACATGTCGCAGAGCGTACCGAGGGTCGCCCGGCGCCTAGGGAGCGAAGAACGGCGTGGACACGTAGCGCTCGCCCGAGTCGGGCAGGACTACCACGATGCGCCGGCCGGCCGCGTCCGGACGGCCGGCCACCTGCAATGCCGCCCACATGGCGGCGCCGCACGAGATGCCCACCAGCACACCCTCCCGGCGGGCCAGCAGCCGGGCGGTCTGGATGGCGTCCTCGTCGCCCACCGCGATCACCTCGTCGATGACCTCGCGGTTGAGCACGGCGGGAACGAAGCCGGCCCCGATGCCCTGGATCTTGTGCGGGCCCGGGCGGCCGCCGGAGAGGATGGCCGAGTTGGCCGGCTCTACCGCCACCACGCGGGCGGAAGGGTTGCGCAGCTTGAGCACCTCTCCCACCCCGGTGATCGTGCCTCCGGTGCCCACGCCCGCGACCAGGACGTCCACACGCCCGTCGAGCGCGTCGAGGATCTCCGGCGCGGTGGTGCGCCGGTGGATCTCCGGGTTGGCCGGGTTGGAGAACTGGTCGGGCATGAACACGTCGGCCTCGGCGGCGAGGGCGCGGGCCGCCTCCACCGCCTCGTCCATGCCCCCGAGCGACTCCACCTCCTCCACGCGCGCGCCGTACAGCCGCAGCAGGCCGGCCCGCTCGCGGCTCATCCCCTGAGGCAGGGTCAGCACCAGGTCATACCCCTTGGCCGCGCACACGAAGGCCAGAGCGATGCCGGTGTTGCCGCTGGTGGCCTCGACGATCGTGGTGCGGCCGGGCTCGATCCTGCCCTCGGCCTCGGCCGCCTCGATCATCGACACGCCGATGCGGTCCTTGACGCTTCCGCCGGGGTTGTACGCCTCGAGCTTGCCGTAGAGCTCGACCCCCGCATCGCCGCCCAGCACGCGGGTGAATCGGACCATCGGCGTCCGCCCGACATGGTCGGCGATGTTGATCGGGATTCGGCCCATTGGCCGAACCCTAACTTTGGACGGAGACCGGACCGGCTGCGCCGGCCCTCCCGGCCTCACAGCTCCGCTCGCGAGCGGCCGGAGCGCTCGCTCCGCCGTTCGGCCCGTTACTAGTTGCCCGGGCCGTCGCAGGGGTGGATGCCCGGCACCGAGCCGCCCTGCTCGTCGTTGACGCCGTCCTGGGCGACCCCGTTGGGCAGGCGCACGCAGGCTGGCGGCGGCGCGGGGACGGTGTTGGCGCTGTTGCCCGGACCGGAGACGTTCTCGCCCTGGCCGCAGCCGGCCGAGGCGACGGCGATGCCTGCGGCCACCCCCGCCGCGAGTACCAGCTGTCTCATCCGCGCAGCTCCCACGCTGTCTCCCCGCCGGAAGCTACTACTCGAGCACGACGACCGGCAACCGTCAAGCGAATCGCTGAACCGGCCGTTGCAGGGCCTCGATGGAGTCGCCCGGCTCGCAGAGCCTGCCGGCTCACCGCCCTGCCAGCCCGACTGCGCGCAGCGCCTCCTCCTGCTCCATGTAGCCCTGGCAGCGCCAGATCCGGCCGTCGCGCAGCCGCAGCACCGCCGCCGTGTCGGCCTCCACCGCCACCCCGCTCTGCCGGCCGCGCCGGCGCTCGTGCTGCAGGACGACCACCGCGTCGCCCACCTCGATCAGCTCCGTCGGTTCGTAGACGAGCTCATCCCACTCCTGGCTGTCCTCGAGCATGAAGCGCGCAGCCTCGTCCGGGCCGCGGACGACCACCCCCTCTGACAGCCCCCCGATCGTCCCGTGCCACTCCACCTCGGGGTCGAGCAGATCGGCCAGCTCCCGGTCGGCGGGAATCTCGTCGAGGTCTCCGGCGACCGTGAGCGCCCGCAGCTTCTCGTAGAGCCGCCGTACCACCTCGACGTTGTCTCCAGACACCATCCCAGTATCGCGCCGACGGTCGGGTGTGCCGGAGAGGAAGCCGAGTGGATCGTCCATCGAGCCCATCCGATCGCGGCATCTTGCCGCGCGGACGGGCGGCTCAGTGACCGTCGGCCCTACCGCCATGGGCGCCCTGAGCGATGGGATGTGGTACTTCCATTGGTCACGATGGCTGCGCAGGACCTGACCGGCCGCTCGGTCGATGACACGACGACCAGCAGGATGCTCGCCGAGTATGGCGTTCGCCTTCCCGTGGTCGTTCTCGCGGTGGTGGTGCTGTTCGAGACCGGGTTGATCCTGGCGTTCAGCCTCGCGCATCAGGCGGGCACCACCGCCACGACGGTGAGCGTGGAGACGATGGCGATGCCGGCGGGGGTATTGACGGTGCTCGGACTGGGGATCGGCCTATTCGACGGCTGGCAGATCGAGGAGCCGGGCCGGACGCGACGCGTGGCCAGGATGGCCGGACATGGCCTCCTCGGAGCGCTGGTCGGAGTGGCCGTCGGCGGGATCGCCATCGTGGGCGCGTTCCTGCTCGTCCACGCCATGAGGCTCCTACTCGGGTTGCTCGCCTAGGTCGAGTGGGCCCGGTGTCGGGCGGTGGGTCAGCTCAGGACCCGGTCGCGGCTTCAGCCCGACCAGACGCGCGCGAAAAATCCGGATCATGTCTGCCTCGGTGATCGCTCCGTCGTCGTAGGCGGGTGACACCAGGGGGCGGGCTTCGTGAATCTCGATGACCACGATCGCCTTGACGCGGTCCGCGAGAGTCGATCCCGCTTGGCGCAGCCGCTCCATGCCTTCGGCGTAGCGACCTGTTCCGGGTTCATGGACCTCTCCGTGTCCCCTGAACCGGTATCCCTTCCGCGCGAGGGGATCGACGACGTTGATCTCGACCAACGAGCCACGGCGGATGTTCGCCACGGTCTGCGGCGAGCGAATGTCGGCGAACAGCAGGTGGTTGTCGTCGAGCACGTGGGTTGTCCCTTTGGGTGACAGATTCGGCGATCCGTCATCGCAGACGGTGGCGTAGAACCCGAGTTGCTGCTCGCGCACGACGCGCTTCATGTCCTCGGTCAGGGCGGTCACGGACATCTACCGTGCCTCCGAGCAGCCAGGTGGCCTACTCCCCCAGCCCCACGGCTTCGAGGGCGTCCCGGGGATCGAGGTAGGTCCGAATCCGAATTGCCTTGCCGTTGCTGCCGTCGACGAGGAAGCCGACCGGCGACTCGGTTTTGGCTTCGCTTCCCCTGCCCCGGGTCCACAGGCGGCCGGTCGCGACGAGTCGTTCGGTTCCCAGGTCCCGAATCTCAGTCAGCTCGATGTCGAAAGTGTCAAATACCTCGGTCACGTCTCGGAACAGCTCGCGCGCTCCCGCGTGTCCTCGGTACACCGCCCCCTCGCCCCCCAGCCTGGCCTGAATCCCCGGATGCCACTCGATTTCAGGGTCGAGGAACTCCAGCACCACGTCGAAGTCTCGGCGGTTGTAGGCCTCGATCGCGCGCTGGAAGGACTCCACGTTTTCCTGCGACATGACCTGCCAAGTATCGCGGCTTGACAGCCCGAATCAGGGGTAGGCAACCCGGTCAGAGCACGCTCCCCACCGAGCTTGGGATCGCGGGTGGTCTTGGTGAGTGGCCGCGCGATCCCACGAGGAAGCCCCATGTCCCACTCGTCAGCATCGGCCTGGCTGGCCTCTCAGCGCGAGCGAATCGCCCATCTGGTTGAGGCAGGAACGCCGTTCTTGGAAGTCGAGGAAGTCATCGCTCGCAGTCCTATGCCGCCGGACCAGAAAGCCGAGCTATGGACGTTTGCCTGGTCGCTGCTGGGCCCCGAGCGCCAGCGTCGACACGCCGAGTGGATCATGGAGGCTGCGTACTCGGCGAACCGGCCCGATCCGTAAGTCAGCGGCAGCCGTCCGCTGGCTCAGGCGCCTCGGGGCGACCACCGCCATCGTCTACTCACCGAGGGGACGTGGAGGCGGTCACGCCCTGGGCTCAAGCACGACGACCGGGATCTGGCGCGGCGTGCGCTTCTGGTAGTCCTCGTAGGAAGACCAGGCCTCGACCGCCCGGCTCCACAGGCGCTCGCGTTCCTGGCCGGCCGCAACCCGGGCGTGGACGGGCAGGCGCTGCGAGCCGATCTGGATAGTGGTGTCGGGATGGGCGCGCAGGTTGTGAAACCACGCCGGATGGCGCGGGTTGCCGCCCTTGGAGGCGATGATCGCGACGTTGTCTCCCTCGCGCACGTAGACCAGCGGGGTCGTGCGCCGCTTGGCGCTCTTGGCCCCCACGTGGTCGAGCAGCAGCATGGGCGGGGCGCCGGGTACGCGGTGACCGATCATGCCACCGGTGGCCCGGTAGATCAGGGTGTGTCCGGCCATAAGGCGGTTGAGCACCGGCCACATCCGGTCGGCGAGGTCGAGGTAGCTCATCAGCGCCCGGCTTGCCAATCTGGCAACGCCTCGGAAGCGGGGTCGAGGTCGCCGCGCCGGAAGACCTGGAGCCCGCGCTCGAAGATCTGGAAGTTCCCTCGCGACATCGCCCTCCTAGTATCGCGCCCTTGGCGGTGTCGATCAGAAACGCCGACGAGAGCGCTTAGAGCCAAAAGCTCAGATGTGGTACATGCGCCGGACCGTGCCTGAGCGGGATTTTTGTGCCTGAGTAGGCACGCTGAGGACCGCTATGGACCGCTGGGA
>DATFPO010000226.1:0-2369 GCA_035264745.1 Solirubrobacteraceae bacterium
CAGGACGGTGGGGCGGCCGAGCACCCGGGCCATGTGCGACTCGGCGAAGTGGAATCCCCCGGGGCCGGCGGTCTCGGGCCCGGCCAGGGCGACGGCCCGGTTGAGCGGCTGTCCGCCGCTGAGCTCGTCGAGGCGGCGTGGGCCGGGCAGCGGATCCACGACCGGCCGCTCCCAGGTCACTCCACCCACCGTCGCCTCGGTCCCGAGCGCCCGGGCGAGCTCGCTCACGCCGAGCGCACCTACCACGTCACCCCCGCCGCCGATGCCCAGGCAGAGCACCCGCTGGCCGGCGCGCAGGAACGAGTCGATGCCCTGGATCAGCGCCGACGGCCGGTCAGGCCATCACCGGCATGGCGTCGGAGGCGATCGCCTCGATCTCCTCCGCGGCACGCTCGAACTCGTCGTCGGAGAGGACCGGAGTGCCCTCGAACGGCAGCTCGCGGTGGAGCTCCAGCCAGGAGCGGCAGCCGCCGTACTCCTCGCGCACCTTGACGGTGACCGGGCGGGGAATTCGGTAGGTCCGCAGCAGCAGGATGTGCAGCGGGTGTCGCCGCTTCCAGGCCAGCCGCTTCTCGGCGTAGTCCGGAGTCCAGACGTAAAAGGGGGAGAGGGCGTCGATGCAGCGCGGGTCGGTGATGGTGTAGTGCGCCGCCGCCTCGGCCCAGGCCCGGATCCGCACCCGGTCGGGCTGCTCGATCCCGCCGTCGGCGGTCCAGGCATGCGGCGGGGGCTCGCCGTCGGCCCACACGCCCTCCTCGAGCGCCCGGCGCAGCTCGGGCCGATGGGACTCGCGCACCAGGTCGACCCGCTGGTGGTCGAAGGTGGGATAGAGGAAGAAGCGCTCGTGCTCGAGCTGGAAGTGCTTGTCGGTCTCGCGGATGCCGCCCTTGCGCAGGGTCACCAGCTGCTCGCCCTCGGCGAGCGCGCGCACGGTGACAGCCCATTCTTTGAAAGCGATCGGCATTGCCAAGTGGAGGGTGCTGCCTACTGCGACGTAGCCCCGGGCGCCATAGGTCATCCGCCACGGGAGTCGGGCATTTTACGCAATCGCCCTGGGATGGCCAAACCTACGCCTGAAAGCAGGTGCTTTTTCGCCACTGCGGCTCACAGGCGGACCCCACTGTCGGCCTCCAGCACCTCGATCAGGGCCGCGAAGTCCAGGTCCCCGAGCCCTCGGCCGCGGCCCGCGGTGAGGATCTCCCTGGCCAGGGCGGCGAACGGGAACGGGACGCCGGCGGCCTGGCCCTCCTCCAGGCACAGCCTGACGTCCTTGAGCATGTGCTCGAGCTTGAACAGGGTGGTGTAGTCGTGCGAGCGCATCGCCGGCGCCTTGAGCTGGAGCATGGCGGACCCGCCGGAGCCGGCGGCCATGACCCGCTCGAGGGCGTCGAGGTCCACGCCGGTGCGCCGGCCGACGAGCAGCGCCTGGGCGACCGTGGCGGCGTTCACCGCCGCCACGGCGTTATTGATGAGCTTGACCATCTGCCCCTGGCCGAGCGGTCCCACGTGGACCAGCAGCTCGCCCATCGCGGCCAGCAGCGGCCGGGCCCGCTCGTAGTCCTCGGGGGCGCCGCCGGCCATGATGGTCAGGGTGCCTTCCTCGGCCCGCGGCGCCGACCCGGTCACCGGGGCGTCCACCAGGCGCGCTCCCCGCTCGTCCAGCCCCTCGGCGATGGCCCGGGTATGGCTGGGGGCGATCGTCGACATGTCGATGCACAGGAGGCCCTCGCGCGCCGATTCCCGCACCGGGGGCCCGGGGACCTCGACGCTCCCGGTGCCGACCAGCACGCCCTCCACCTGATCGCCGTCCACCAGCATGGTGATCACCGCGTCGCACTCCGCGCCGACCTCGGCGGGACTGGACGCCACGCGGGCGCCGTGCTCCAGTCCCCACTCCTCGGCGGTGCTCCGCGTGCGGTTGAACACGGTCAGCTCGAACCCGGCGCGGCGCAGGTTGGCAGCCATCCGCGACCCCATGATCCCGAGGCCGATGAACCCGACTCGCCCGGTCATGGGCCGATCATCCCCGACGTCGCGGCCGCGGTCATGCCCGCTCGCGGGCCCCGTGGCCGCCGCCCCCCGGGGTCTCGATCCTCAGCCGGCTCCCGCGCTCCAGCCGACCACCCGCCTTGGGCGGGAGCTCCCGGCCGTCCAGGAGGTTGCGCCCCTGCGCCCCGGGCTGGCCGCCCGCGGCACCCCGGGGGGCGTGGCGGCGGCGTTCGGTCAACAGCGAGAAGTCCATCGGCGCCAGCGCCTCCAGCTCCCGCACCGCGCCGTCGCCGCCCCGGAACCGTCCGCCGCCCCCCGAGCCCCGGCGCACGGCGTACTCGACCACACGCAGCGGGAACTCCAGCTCCAGCGCCTCGACC
>DATFPO010000227.1:0-10964 GCA_035264745.1 Solirubrobacteraceae bacterium
GCAATCCACCGCTGATCGCCGCCATCGCCGCGCTGCTGGCACCCGACGCCGCCGCCCCGGACGCCCTGGTGCACGCGTCCCGTGGACTGGTCCTGGCGATGCTGCCGATCGGCTTCCTGGCCGTGGGCGCCATCCTCTCCGCCGAGGCCGATACCCACAAGCTGTCATGGCCGCCGCCGATCACTCCGCCGGTGGGCTTCTCGGTGGCGGCGCGGCTGCTGCTGGCACCCGCGCTGCTGGTCGCGCTGTCCGCGCCGCTCATCCACCTGCCGGCGCCGTACCTGCTGCTGGCCGCGATGCCGTGCGGCATCAACTCGGTGACGGTGGCCCATGTCTACGGCCTCGACCTGGGCATCAGCGCGGCCGCGGTGGCCTGGAGCACGGCCATCGTCGTCGCGGCCGGGCTGGTAGCGGTGGCGGTGCTCTGATGCGCGCGCTGATCCAGCGGGTTTCGCATGCCGCCGTGCGGGTTGGCGGCGAGCCGGTGGCGTCCATCGGCCCCGGGCTGCTGGTGCTGCTCGGCGTCACCCACGACGACGACGAGGCGACCGCCGACCGGCTGGCCGAGAAGGTGTCCGCGCTGCGCGTGTTCCCCGACGCCCAGGGGCGGATGAACGAGCCGCTGGGCGATCGTGAGGTGCTCTGCGTCTCGCAGTTCACGCTGTACGGCGACACCCGGAAGGGAAAACGCCCCTCGTACATCGCCGCGGCCCGCCCGGAGCAGGCCGAGCCGCTCTACGAGCGCTTCTGCCGGCGCCTGGCAGCCCGGCACGGCGTCTTCGGGGAGTCCATGGCGGTGGAGCTGGTCAACGACGGCCCCGTCACCCTGCTGCTGGAGGCGTAGTCTCGCGGCGTGCCGCCGACCGACCGCTTCGTACCCCGCTTCGCCGCCGAGCCTCCGCACGAGGAGCTGCCCTACGGGCGCTGGGCCGATCGTTTGGCCGAGGAGTTCCTTCAGGCCTGCCGGGGCCTGGAGACCCAGGGCGAGGACCTCGGCGAGCCCGGCGAGGTCGTCTGGCATCCGAACCGCACGTACGGCGGTCGCAGCTACGTTCCCGCCACCAGCCTCACCTCCACCGACCTCGAGCTGTTCGGGTACGTCTCGTTCGAGCCCGGAGCCGAGGGGGACGAGCCAACCGGGCTCAGGGCCGTGGCCGACTTCACCGCCCAGACCGCCGAGCGAAACCCCGAATGGAAGCTCGACCTGTGCGACGAGACGATCGGGTCATGGCGCGGCGAGCAGGGCCGGACGGCCACGATCACCCTGGTGTGGGGGCGCCCGCTGGTTCCCGGCGGGGCGATCGCCACCGCCGAGCTGGCCGACGTGACCGTGGACCAGTGCGCGCTGGTCGAGGACCGCTTCACGCTGATCGCTCCAGACGACTACCGCTCGGACCTGCTCGAGGTCAGGCTGTTCGACCGCCGCGGGCGCGAGCTGGCGCGGGAGCCGCTGTACGACGAGGACGATTCGGGATGATCGCCGGGTCGGGCTAGTCTGTGAGGCGCCCGCCCCGATAGCTCAGCCGGATAGAGCGACTCCCTCCTAAGGAGTAGGCCGCAGGTTCGAATCCTGCTCGGGGCGCTGGCCCCGGTCCATGACGAGCGTCAGCGTTTTGCCCGCCGGCGGGTCTGGCGGTCGCGGCGCCTTCCGACAAGGCGATCGCCGGCGTCCCGATCGTTCGAGACCGTGCTGGCGCCCTTGGCGCCCGGGGCATCCGAGTACGGGCTCTGATGCGTCCGCTGGTTTATCGCGCTCCCGCGCCTCGTGTAATAGCTGTACGCGATGGTCACGAGGCAGGCGATGAAGATCGCGATGAACAGCCAGGAGCCCTGCTGGACTGCGAAGGGCATGTGGTGGGCCTTCCCGGCTGAGGGCGGCTGAAACGGGAGGGGCCTACGTGTGAGCCTCATCACCCTGGACAGCTTCCGGCCCCCGGGGGACGCCGTCGAGTCAGCCGGCCTGCTCCGAGGGCCCCGTCGCGGCGCCTGCCGGGGTGGTGGCGCGGCACGCTCTAGCGCGCCGTCCGCCCCCCGGTGGGTGGGATCCGTATGCGCGCGATCAGCGGCCGGTGGTCGGAGACCTGGGGCAGGTAGATGACCCGCGCGCTCAGCGCCGCTAGGCGCTGCGGCGGACCGTTGACGGGCGGCCGCGGGAGGAAGACGTAGTCGAAGGGGACCGGCGTGCCGACCGCGAACGTACGCAGGGAGGGACGTCCCGCCGCCGACGGCGCGTCGCGCACGACCTGGCGCAGGCGGACCATCTCGGGGAAGAACGGCCGGGCATTGAAGTCTCCGGTCACGACGAACGGCCGGCGGTCGCGGCGCACCAGGTTGCGAATGAACTCCACCTGGCGCGGGCGAAGGGCGTTGATGTAGGTGAGATGGGCGTTGAACAGGTCCACGATCCGCCCACCCACGTTGATCGCCACCCGCGCCAGGCCGCGGGGCTCGGCCCGGGGAACCGTGGGCAGCGAGTACAGGCGGAAGCTTCCGCCCACGAACGGGTAGCGGCTGAGGATGGCGTTGCCGTACTGGCAGAACCCGTCGCCCGACAGGTCGGCGGAGACGCAGTTCAGGTTGGGCTGGAAGAAGCTCTTCATACCCAGGGCCTGGGCCAGCTCCGCCGCTTGGTCCACGTTGCCGCTGCGCGACCAGGAGCGATCCACCTCCTGGAGGCCCACCACGTCCGGATGAGCCGAGCGGATCACGGCGGCCACCCCGGCCAGGCCGGTCGGAGAGAGCTTGGCGTGCTTGATGTTCAACGTCATGACCGTCAGGTACCGCGGCCCGATCGCCGCCACGGCGGGGGTGGCCGCCGCGGCGAGCCCGGCCGCGCACACCGCGCAGGCGACCAGCAGGCTCCTCACTCCGACGGCGAGCCCCATGCGCGAAGCGCTACTCCCGCATCCCCACGGCGTCGAGGGCCCGGTCACGGTCCGGGTGCTCCTCGTATCGCGCGATGCGGTGGTCGCGGATGGTCCAGACCGCCCCCCGGATGTGCTCGACCCAGGCATCGCCGCCCTCGAGCCGACCGCGCTCGCGGATGACCGACACGACGTGATCGTCGTCCGCGTCGATCAACGAGAGCACCTCCACCTCGAAGCCGTCCCAGGTCTCGATCCACTGCTCCAGCGCCGCGATGATTCCGTCCCGCCCATAGTAGAGCTGGGTTTCGGGATTGGTGCGGGATATGTCGTACTCGACGTTGGGATCGAAGTACTCGAAGAACCCCCTGGCGTGCCGCGGGTCATAGCTGGCGGCCGCGAACGCCTCCAGGGCGCTTCGAACCAGCTCGACGTTCTGGAGCGACATCGCTTACCCCCAGCGCCCGGCGGCGTCGCGAGACGGGCCCGGTGCGGGCAGGGTCGGCGCGCGAGTCACCCGGGCGTCGGTCACGGAGTGGTGGTCGTCTGGCCGCCCGGCGGCGCCGCGCTGGGCCGCGGCTGACGCGGGCTGGGCGGTGCTGTGCGCGGTTGCGTGGTCGTGGTCTGAGGCGAGGCCTGCTCGGCGGGCGCGGTGGATGTGGCGGCGGGCGTGGTCTGGCTTGGTGCTGGAGCCTGCTCCGGAGCGGGGGATCCGCCGAAGATCGTGGTGTGCCGGTGCGTCGCCACCGCCTCGCCGAAGATCAGCTCCGGAAGGGTGAGGACCGCCACGGCGATGATGAAGGCCAGCGCTCCGGTCACCAGCGCGATCTTCAGGCGTGGCCGCCGGCTTGCGGATTCCCGACCGTCTGGGCCGGCCGAGGTCTCGCCGCCGTTTCCGCTCTCGGGCTCCTCCTCCCCCGGCGCCTGCACCCCGCCCGGAAACGCCGCTCGCCGCGACGCCCGTATCCGGGACACGTGCTCGGCCGGGCGATTGAGCAGCTCGCTCACGATGGCGACGATCACCGGGGTCACCGCCGCCGCCAGCGCCGTGCCGGGGCCCCACAGGCGCGACGTGGCCACCGCCGCCGTGGCCGAGGCCACGCTGGCGATGGCGAGGGTCCGGACCGAGAGCCTGTCGCGGTGGGGTTCGCGGGGAGGGCAGTTCATCGTCCGGGCGCCACGAGCGCCAACCGGGTCGCGGCGATGGGCGCAAAGCCTATGCAGCGCCGGCGGCGTCCGAAAGCCCTGGGACGCCGCCGGCGATCCGAGCAGGCCATCGGGCGGTCAGCCGCGGTCGGGCCGTTCGGGATAGACGTCGTCGATGGTGGTCAGAGCGACGTAGGGCGCGCCAGCAGCCGCCTCAATTGCCGCCGCCCCACCCGCCAGCCGGTCGAGCACCGCCAGCACCCCGCAGATCGGCAGCCCGGCCGCCCGTACCGCCTCGATCGCGGCCACCGTCGATCCGCCGGTGGTGACGACGTCCTCCACGACCAGGCAGCGATCCGCGGGCTCGAGCGGCGGCCCTTCGACCCGGCGCTGGAGGCCGTGCGGCTTCGCCTCCTTGCGCACGAAGAAGGCCTTGACCGGCGCGCCGCCGGCCAGGGCGGCGCAGGCGACCGGATCGGCCCCCATGGTCAGCCCGCCCACGGCGTCGGCTCCCAGGCGCCGGGCGTGGTCCGCGACCAGCTCGGCCAGCGCGGAGAAGCCCTGCGGGCGCAGGATCGCCCGCCTCGCGTCGACGTAGTAAGAGGCGGTACGTCCACTGGCCAGGACGACGTCGCCCACGACCAGCGCGTGGGTACGCAGCTCCGACACCAGACGGTCGCGAGCGCTCACGGTGTCCTGCGCCGGCCGCGGATTGGACAGGCCCTTTCGACCATGGTTTCGCCCGCGCTACGGGCCCGGGTGCGGATTGATCCGCTGGTGGGTCGGCGGCGGGCGACCCCGGTAGTAGACGTCGATCCCCTCGCCGATGCGGACCCAGCGGTAGACGAAGCGGGCGTCGGCGAGTGGTATCCGCAGGCAGCCGTGGCTGGCCGGATGGGTCGGCACGGAGCGGAACCCGTGCACTGCGTACCCACCGACGAAGTAGCTGGAGTGGACCATCCCCAGGGAGTTGATGCCGAACGTCTTGAGGTAGAAGCGGTACGAGCCCACCACGGTCGGAGTGGACCGCTTGCCCGAGGACATCGGAAATACCCGGTACACGGCTCCCCCCGGATAGACCAGCGCCAGCACCTGACGTCCGAGGTCGGCCTCGACGTGTCGACCGTGGCCGGGATAGCGGGCGACGAAGCTGCCGCGCAGCAGCGCGAGCCGGCTGAAGATCGCCCGGCTGGCCCACGACACGCGCGGCAGCCCGTTGACCTTCCGGTAGGCCAGCACCGCACGCCCCGTGGCCGAGTTGTAGCGTCCGGTGACGCCGACCGGATAGTGCATCAAGGCGAGCCGCTGCTGGAGGAAACGGACCCTCAGTCCCCCGGCGCCATGGCCGGCCACGGGGATGAAGGCATCCAGCCGCGGCGACTCGCCGGTCAGCCGGCCCAGGCCGGGGCTCGCCTCGTGCAGCGCGCTGGCATGTACGGCGCCCGCACGGGTGACCCGGAGATCGACGCTGAACGCGCCGCCCGCGCCCGCCGGCTCGATCGTCCGCCGCGCGAGCACGACGCGGCGGGGACCGATGTTGACCCGCACGGTCACGACCTGGCCTGGGACGAATTGGCCGACGGTTCCGCGGAGCTTGAGCATCTGGCCCTGCATCGCCACGCTCTGCGCGCGCAGATGGAACTGGCGATCCCAGGTGAGCACGATTCCGCCCGGCGCCGGCGGTGATCCCTGCCCCGACGCAGCGGCCGGGACGGCGGCCGGGACCAGCGTCAGCAGGGCGAGCAGCGCGCGAGCATCCGTGCGGGCCATCGCCGCGGATGCTACGCCAACCCCCGCGCCCTCAGGCCACCAGCCGCCGGCGCATGCCGCGCACCGGGACGACGAACGCCACCAGGGTCACGGCTGCCAGCCAGGCCCCGTTTCCC
The DNA here is from genome assembly GCA_035264745.1 of Solirubrobacteraceae bacterium. Taxonomy (GTDB): domain Bacteria; phylum Actinomycetota; class Thermoleophilia; order Solirubrobacterales; family Solirubrobacteraceae; genus DATAEY01. The sequence continues at coordinate 5,897 of DATFPO010000227.1, forward strand.
GCGACGGTCAGCACGTCCGGCGAGGTGGCGAGGTCGCGGGCGATCGCCACCAGGTGGTAGAGCGGCGTGAACCAGGCCACCGCCTGAGCCCAGTCAGGCAGACGGTCGTAGGGGAAGAAGATCCCCCCGAACAGGAACATGGGGGTGATGAACAGCGTGAAGTAGAAGGTGTAGTAGTCCATCTTCGGGATCAGCGACGTGTACGCCAGCCCGATCGTCGCGAAGCACAGCCCGCCGAGGAGCAGGAAGGGCGGCAGGGCGATCGCCCACCACGACTCCACCAGCCCGAACAGCGTGATCACCACCAGGAACGTCGTGCCGTAGATGATCGCCCGGGTACCCGCCCACAGGACCTCGCCCAGCACCAGATCCTCGACCTCGATCGGCGTGGCCAGCACCGAGTCGTACAGGCGCGACTCCTCCATCTTGAAGTAGGCGTTCCAGGCCACCTCGAACGACGCCGCCCACATCACCGCCGAGCCGCAGAGGCCGGGGGCGATGAACTCTCGGTACGGCACGCCGTTGATGGTCGCCAGGTAGGTGCCCAGCCCGAAGCCCAAGGCCACCAGGTAGAACAGGGGATCGAAGAACAGCGGCAGCAGGGCGCCGCGCCAGATCTTGCTGAACACGCGCAGGTCCCGCCGCCACACCCGCAGGGCGGCGCTGAGGCTGGGCAGCGGGATCACGACCGCTCGCCGAGGGCCTCGAGGCGGGCACGGCCGTAGCCGTCCAGGCCGTGACCGGTCAGGTGGAGGAAGACCGCCTCGAGATGGGGCTGGCGGTAGCGAGCGGTGAGTTCCGCGGGCGAGCCCTCCGCCACTATCCGCCCGAAGTCCATGATCACCAGGCGGTCGCACAGCCGCGCCGCCTCCTCCATGTAGTGGGTGGTGAGCAGCAGAGTGACGCCCTCCCCGCGCAGGCGCTCGAGCGTCGCCCACGCTGTCTGACGCGCCTGGGGGTCGAGCCCCGTGGTCGGCTCGTCGAGCACGACCAGCTCCGGCCGGTTCACCAGCGCCCGGGCGATCAGCAGCCGCCGCCGCATGCCCCCTGAGAGCTCCTGGATCCCCGAGTCGGCCCGGTCCTCGAGGTGGGCGAACCCCAGCGCCTCCCGGGCGCTGCTATCCGCGGCTCGGCCGCTCAGCCCGAAATAGCTCGCCTGCACGATCAGGTTCTCGCGGACCGTGAGCTCGCGGTCGAGGTTGTCATCCTGGGGGACCACGCCGAGGCGCGCCTTGACCTGGCGGCGCTCGCGGGCCACGTCGCGGCCCAGCACCTCCAGGGTGCCGCCGCCGATCGCGGCCAGCCCGTAGATCATCTTCATAGTGGTCGTCTTGCCGGCGCCGTTGGGGCCCAGGAAGCCGAAGCACTCGCCCGCGCGCACGTCGAAGTCGACGCCGTCCACGGCGACCCTCCCGTCGTACGCCTTGGACAGGGCGCGGGCGTGAACCGCCACAGCGCTCATGGCGAGGCGGGCGCCGGCGCGGCGGCCGGCCCGGCCCGGCTGATCGGGAGCATGATCCCCGCGATCACCAGGTTGGCGGCGACCATCACCACCGGTATCTGCCAGCTCCAGTGCTGGCTGACGCCCAGCGCGAGCGAGTTGTTCAGGGCGTGCAGCGACATGCAGGGATACAGGGATCGCGTGCGCCAATACAGGAGGCACAGCCCGAAGCCGAACACCGAGAGCGGCACCAGGTACCCCACGGGCGCCGACCCGCCATGGATGGCGCCGAAGACGACCCCGGTGATCACGGCGGCCACCCACGGTCCCTTCCAGGAGCGCAGCGCGGTGAAGAAGTAGCCGCGGAAGAAGAACTCCTCGGCGATGGGGGCCATCACGGTCACCAGGAAGGTCACGACCACCAGCGCGGCGGTGCTGCGGTCCACCCCCAGCTCCTTGGGCAGCTGGTCGCGCTGGTGGATGCCCAGGGCGTTGATCCAGATGCCGGTGAAGACGAAGAAGCCCGTCCAGACCGCCAGGAGCCAGCCGAGCGCCGGCCCCAGGCGGGTCCGGCGCAGGCCGAAGTGCCAGGGCCGGGGATGGCTCGCCAGGCGGGCGAAGGCCAGTGCGGCCCCGATCAGGGCCAGATCCTGGAACAGCAGCGATCCGATCTGCACCCCCGGGGGCGGGTCGGAGACCTTGGCCCCGGCCGCCGCGGCGATCCCCCCGATCACGGTCGCGCCGAACAGCGTGGCGGTCAGCCCGGCGACCAGTGCCAGCGGTGCGGTCCACGGCGGCCAGGCGGGCGGCGGCGGTCGCACGCCCTCAGGCAGCTCGGGCGGGTTCGGAGGAGGACCGGGGTGCATGTGTGCAGGCTCGACGCCCATCGCCAATGAGGTTACGCGGCCAACTCGAGCAGCTCGTCGAGGGAGCGAATGGTGCGCACGCCCGCGGGGGCGGCTCGATTCCCACGCACGACCAGGATGGGCTCGATTCCCGCCGTCCGCGCGCCCTCCACGTCTTCCCGCAGCGAATCGCCGACGTGCACGGCGGCGGATGCCGGGACGCCGGCGGCCGCCAGCGCCGTCTCGAAGATGACGGGGTCCGGCTTGGCGGCGCCCGCCCGCCCCGAGGTGATCGTCGCGTCCAGCCGGGCGGCCAGGCCCGCCGCGCCGAGCGCATCGGGGAGCGAGCAGTCCCAGTTCGAGACCGCCACCAGCCGCGCCCCCAGCGAGCGCAGGGCGTCGAGCGCGTGTGGCACCTCGGGGAACGGGGCGAAGCGCAGCGACGCCAGCATCGCCCGCTCGAGCTCGCCGGCGGGCAGGGCCGGGTCGCCCAGGGCGTGGCCGAGCACCTCGGCGCACCGGCGGCGCAGCTCGGCCAGCGAGTCGCGGTCGCGGCCCTCGAGATGGTGGAGGCGGTAGTAGGCGATCTCGGCGCCGATGGCTCGCTCGGCGGTCGCCTCGTCGATCCTCAGGTCGAACCGGCCCTCGAGCTCACGGCGCAGCGCCGGCGCCGGCGGCTGGAGCTCGAGCAGCGTGCCGAGCGCGTCGAGCAGGATCGCGCCGGGAGGGCTCAGGCGACCCACCGCCACGCCGCGAACCCCGCCGTCAGCGCCACGAGCCCGATCGCGCTGGCGATCACAACCGGCGCGGTCAGCCGGTGGCGGCGGGCCCACAGCGCCAGCCACATGTGAAGCGGGAACACCACCGCCAGGTAGCGGGGCAGCGAGGCCAGCGGCTCGGGGCCGACCGGGAGCGACAGCGGGAGAGCGACGGCGCACAGAGCCCACGCGCCGTAGGCCAACGGCAGGCGCCGCAGCACGCCCACGATCGCCACCACGGCGAAGACCAGGAAGGCGAAGTCGCCCAGGTTGTGCAGGGCCACGAAGAACGGGTCCCCTCCGGCCGGCTGGAAGTAGATGTGGGCGCGCGACCCCGACGCCAGCTGCCGCGCGCCCGCCAATGCCGCCACGGCGCCCTCCCACACCGCCCCGAACGGCCCGGCGAACTCGCGGTACCACAGCCCGCCGACCCGGAACGGCGCGGCCGGGTCGCCGGTGGTGACCGCCAGGTAGACCAGGTAGGCGCCGAGCCCGGCCGGCGCCAGCGTCAGCCAGCCCAGGTCACCGCGAACGGCGTGGCGCGGTTGCCAGCGGGAGCGCTGGGCGGGTGGGGCCGGGCGATCGCCCCGCGGCCCGTAGAGATAGAGCAGCGCCAGCGGCACCACCAGCAGGACGCCGGTGCTGCGGGTGGCCGAGGCCAGGGCGGCGAGCACACCCGCCCAGCGCCAGCGCCCGAGCCGGCCGGCGTACAGCGCGCCGGCGGAGAGCGCCAGGAACAGCGACTCGCTGTACACGGCCGAAAACGCGTAGGCGGTCGGGAACAGGGCGACCAGGGTCGTCGTCAGCCCGGCGTCCGCAGCGCCCAGCTCGAGCGCCGCCAGCCGGTGGACCACCGCCAATCCGGCGGCCAGCGCGAGCAATGAGACCAGGACCCCGGCCACCAGGTAGGCGCCGACGCCCGCGCCCAGCACATCGGCGGGGCCGCCGAGCGCGCGCACGAGCAGCGGATAGAGCGGAAAGAAGGCGGTGCGCGCCGGGTCGTCGCCGTAGCCACCGGCGGCGATCGCCAGATACCAGGCCGAGTCCCAGCGGGCGGCCGGCGCGACCAGCAGGTCCCCGATCGGCCCGAACGGCGCGGTCAGGCGGTCGGGGTCGAACGGCCGCCAGACGCCGGGCGTGACCAGGGTCGGCCAGACCAGGACGCCGGCGACTCCCGCAGACCACACCAGGAGGCGGGACGCCCACAGCGGGCGCCAGACCGGCGCCACCCAACCCGCCAGCCGGTCGAGCAGGCCCACCCTGGGCTGTCCGCGCGTCCCGGCCGAAGGGCGGCGGATAGTCTCGGCCCCCATGAGCGCCGATCTTGTCATCCGCGCCGCCTCCTTCGTGCAGCAGCACGACAACCAGCTCACGGCCATCGCCTCGATCGCGATGGCCATCCTGGTGGCCGTCCTGATCGACCGGGTCATCGCCCGCCGCGGGCGGCGCCTGGCGGCGGCGGTCGGCGCCGGCGACATGACGCCCGTGGCCATGACCAGGCTGCGCGTCCTGCGCCGGCTCATCTCGGCCGCCGTGCTGCTGCTGGGCGTGCTGGTGGCGCTGACCCAGTTCCCCGCCCTCTCGCAGGTGGCCACCGGGCTGCTGGCCTCCGGCGCCCTGGCGGCCGCCGCGGTCGGGTTCGCGGCGCGCCCGGTGCTGGCCAACGCGATCGCCGGCGTAATGCTGGCCATCACCCAGCCGCTGCGTATCGGCGACCGGGTGTCGTTCGAGGGCGCGGAGGGCGAGGTCGAGGACGTCCGGCTCAACTACACGTATCTGCGCACCGCCCAGGGCACGCGCGTGGTGATCCCCAACGAGCGCCTGGCCTCGGGCATGCTCCGCAACGACACGGTGGACCGGGAGACGGCGCCGGTCGAGGTCGGACTGTGGGTGGGGGCGGACGCCGACGCCGAACGCGCGGCCGAGGTCCTGTCGGGCATTCCCGAAGCGGCGTCGGTCAGCGTCTCGGACATCACTCCCGACGGCGTCCGGCTCTCGGTGTCCGCAGCACCGGTTTCGCCCGA
>DATFPO010000228.1:0-3228 GCA_035264745.1 Solirubrobacteraceae bacterium
CACGCGGCGCTGGCTGGCCGAGCTGCGCCGGGCCGAGTCCGAGAAGCGCGAGGCCGAGCGCGAGCAGCTGGAGGACGACCGGGCGCCCCTGCACCCCCTGCGGGTCTACGGCGAGCTGCGCCAGGTCCTGGACCGCGACGCGATCGTCATCGGAGACGGGGGCGACTTCGTCTCCTACGCCGGCCGGGTGATCGACTCCTACGAGCCCGGGTGCTGGCTGGACCCCGGCCCGTTCGGATGCCTGGGCTCGGGGCCGGGCTACGCCCTGGCGGCGAAGCTGGCCCATCCCGATCGCCAGGTCGTGCTGCTGCTGGGCGACGGCGCCTTCGGCTTCTCGGGCATGGAGTTCGACACCCTGGCGCGCCACGGGATCGAGGTGGTAGGGGTGATGGGCAACAACGGGATCTGGGCGCTCGAGCACCATCCCATGACCTACCTCTACGGCTACTCGGTGGCCGCCCAGCTGCGTCCCGCCACCCGCTACGACCAGGTGGTGGCGGCGCTCGGCTGCCACGGGGAGCTGGTCGAGACGCCCGACCAGCTGCGCCCGGCGCTGGAGCGCGCCCTGGGGGCCGGGCGCCCGGCGCTGGTCAACGTCCTCACCGACCCCGAGGTCGCCTACCCCCGTTCGTCCAACCTGGCCTAGCCCGCGGCGCGGGCGGCGCTCGGAGCTCGGCCGATCTGGCCTAGCCGGCGGCCTGCGCGGTCGCCCGTCGGGCGGCCAGGCGCTCGGCCAGCGCCTCGATCAGGGCGCCGACGGCGAACAGCGCCAGCAGCAGGACCCCGAGCCGCAGCATGATCGCCATCAGGATGGCGTGGCGGGGGATCTCCAGGGTGTCGCCGTGGTAGACGAGCAGGGCGTGGGGGATCTCGAGCAGGATCACCCCGATCGGCACCAGCCAGGTCCGGCCGGCCCGCCCCAACAGCGCCGCCACCAGCGCCAGCCCGGACACGACCGCCAGCCAGATCAGCGCGCCGTCGCCCCTCTGGGGGTACAGCGCGGAGGCGATCGGCTCGGGCAGCGCCATCCGGGCGTCGGGTGAGCGGTAGCCGACCGTGACCCCGCCCAGGAGGCGTTGGCGGAACTTGACCAGCGGGCGCAGCGCCGCCACCGGATGGGCGATGAGGTAGCGGCCCACGGTGCCCCGGCCGTGTCGGCGCACCCAGCGCAGGAAGGCGTCGCTGCGCGGGTCGGAGGGGATGGTCATGCCGAGGGCGGCGAGCGTCTTGTGATGGCGCAGCACCAGCGGGGTGGGGGTCGGCATCCCGTGACGCTCAAAGTAGGCGCGCTGGTCGGGATGGATCAGCACGCGCCGTCCCACCACGTGCAGCAGCGGGCGGTCGTTGCGGCGCAGCTGCGCCTCCTGGGTGCCGGTGGCGGCGACGCTGGCCAGCGAGATCGCGACCAGGCCGGCGGCCAGGATCGCGGGCCAGCGCCGCGGCGTCGCGCCGGGACGGACCAGCCAGACCAGCGCCGGCAGCGCGGTGGCCAGGGCGAGGTAGGCGTTGGAGTCGCGGGTGAACACCCAGATCAGGTTGGCGCCCAGGACCGCGATGACCATGCGCGGGCGCGGCGCCCTCACCAGCTCCAGCCAGGCCGCGACGACCAGTGCGGTCAGCGAGATCGACACCGACTCCGACAGCACCAGCCGGTCCCAGCGGAGGATCTGGAAGCTGGCCGAGAACGCCAGCACGACGGCGAAGGCGAACACCCGGAAGCCGGCCGGGCGCAGGCAGCGCGCGACCGCGACCGCCAGCGCCGCCCAGCACGCGACCGAGATGACCAGCTGGGCGACGGCGCGCGCCTGGTCGTCGTGGGGAAGCAGCTTGTAGATCAGCGGGACCGTCCAGGGCCGGGCCCCGGCCCAGAAGGCCGGGCTGAGCAGCGACTGGCGCGCGACGTCGACGTAGCTGTGGCTGTCGCGGTAGGCGACGGTGGTGACGCCCTCGAAGGCGGCGACCCGCAGCGCCAGGTAGGCGATCAGCAGGAGCGCGAACGGCCACCAGTCGCGGCGGCCGGCGAGCCGGCTCAGGCCGGTCCGGGCGCCGTGGCCGATCGCCTGGCCCACACCGGGGTGATCGTCGCGAACAGCAGCTCGATGCCGATCTGCAGCAGCCGGATGGCGATCGACACCGCCAATGCGACGGTCACCGGCATGACCGGCGACAGCGCCGCCACCATCGCGCCCTCCCGCGCGCCGAGGCCCCCCGGAAGCACGATGGTGAGCACCGAGATCGCGAACCCGACCGAGTAGGCGCCGATCACGGTGGGGATGTCGTCCGCCGCGATCGGATGGATGGCCTCGGTGAACGCCCACACCGCCACCCCGGCGATCACGAACGAGACCGCCGCGACGGCGGTGTAGAGCAGGACGGCCGAGCGGGGGAGCGAGACCGGCAGGGGCTCGCGCCCGAGCCGTTTCAGGGCGTGGTCGGCGAGGCGATGGAAGATGCGCGGGTCGAGGGCCACCAGGGCCGCCACCGGCAGCGCCAGCGCGGCGAAGCGCACCGGCGTGCCCTGGAGGCCGGGAAGCTCGATGACGAAGTAGGCCCCCACCGCGGTGGCCCCGGCGAAGGCCACGCCCAGCTGGTAGACGGTGCTGGCCATCGTCACGCGCTTGGCCACGCCGTCGCGCTCGGCCATCGCGGTGCGCCCGACCACCATGGCCAGGTTGGTGGGGATGTAGCGCGCCAGCATTGTGGCGCTCCAGATCCACCAGCCCCGGGCCGTGGCGAGCCTGCCCCCGAGGGCGCGGAGGATTCCGACCCACATCTGGGCCTGGATCGCCTGGAAGACCAGCAGCGCGAGGACACAGCCGACCAGCCAGACCGGCTCGAAGCGCCACTCGATCTCGGGCAGGCGCGACCAGTTGCGTGCGGCGGTGTAGACCAGGAACACCACCGCCAGCACGGCGATCGCCAACACCGCCCATTTGCGCCAGCGCGAGCGCTCGCCGCCCAGCGAGGCCGCGGTGGCTCCGGCGCTGCCCACGCGCTCCAGGACCGTGGGACGGCCGGGCTCAGCCATACCAGTAGGCGGTGGTGCCGTAGAGGCCGCGGACCGTGTTGCGGTTGCCGTGCTCGAACCCGAAGCGCAGCGACGACGAGAAGCCGATGGCGTCGGAGATCAGCAGGCGATACGCCGCCGTGCAGTCGGCCCCGGGGCACAGGCCGCCCCCGATCCGGTGCGAGGGGCTTCCGTTCAGGGCACGGGTGAACGGACCGTGG
>DATFPO010000229.1:0-4094 GCA_035264745.1 Solirubrobacteraceae bacterium
TGGTCGGGCTCTGCCTCATCCACCATCAGCGCCACTACGCGCGCGCCCGCCACGACGACGTGGAGGCGGCGTTCGAGCGCCTGATCGCCTCGCGCCCGATGTCGGTCGTGCGGATCGACACCGTGATCGACTCCGGCTCGCCCGGGCGGCGCAGTCCCGGTGAGGTCGGGGCGCTGCTGGCGCGGATGGACGTGGTGCTGACCAACCGGCTGCACGGCCTGGCGCTGTCGCTCAAGCAGGGCGTCCCGGCGGTCGCGGTCGACGGCGTCGAGGGCGGCGCCAAGGTCAGCCGCCAGGCTCAGGCGCTGGGATGGCCGGTGCTGGGCGTGGACTCGCTGACCGACGAGCGGCTGGCCGCCTCGTTCGAGTACTGCCTGAGCCCCGAGGGCCGCGAGGCGGCGGCCGCCGCGCGCCGGCACGGGGTCGAGGCCGCGGCGCGGGTGGAGCAGGAGTTCCTGGCGGCGCTGGGCGTCGTCGCGTCCGGCTGATCGCCTCTGCAAGACGCCTTGCGTCCGGGCCGGGGGCGGTCGCCCGCGCCCTACCCTGCGGGCCATGGCGGCGCGAGACATCGCCCGGGCGGTGGGCGTCATCGTGATCATGGCCGCCGCCCTCTACGTGCTCTACCGCCTGCGCGAGGTCGCCGGGCTGCTCGCGGTCTCGGTCTTCGTGGCGGTGGCGCTGACTCCCCTCGTGGCCCTGGTCATGCGGCTGCGGGTCCCGCGGGCGCTGGCCATCCTGATCGTCTACGTCGGGATCCTGGCCGGCATGTTCGGGGTCGGACTGGTGGTGGTGCCCCCGGTGACGGAGGGGGTGGACGGGTTGGCGCACGCCGCTCCCGGATATGTCACCCGGCTCGAGCGCTCACCGCTGGTGCGCCGCTACGACCGGCGCTACGGCATCACCGCCACGCTGAGCAGCCAGGCGAGCCGTCTGCCCAGCGTGCTCAACGGCGCCGCCGGCGACCTGGAGAGCGTGACCGTGGACGTGTTCCGGCGGCTGTTCGAGCTGATCACGGTGCTCACGATCGCGTTCTTCCTGCTCCTCGACGGTCCCAGGGTGGCCGACTTCGGGTTCCGCACGCTGGCGCCCGAACGCGAGCGCCGCGCCCGGGCACTGGCCGACGATGCCGCGCGGGCGGTGGGCGGGTACGTGGCCGGCGCGAGCGCGATCGCCGCCCTGGCCGGCCTGGTCTCGTTCGGGATGATGACCGTGCTGGGGCTGCCGTTCGCGATCCCCCTGTCCGTGCTGATGGCCTTCCTGGCCCTGATCCCGCTGGTGGGCTCGGCGATCGGCGCGGTGCCGATCGCCCTGGTGGCGGCGCTGCACTCGTTCCCCACCGCGCTGATCGTGTGGGTGGTCTTCTTCGTCGTCTATCAGCAGGTCGAGAGCCGCATCCTGGGCCCCTGGGTCTACCGGCGCACGGTGGAGCTGCATCCCCTGCTGGCGATCATCGCCGTGCTGGCGGGCGCCAGCCTCCAGGGGATCCTCGGCGCGCTGCTGGCCATTCCGGTGGCGGCCATCGTGCAGATCCTGATCCGGGAGTGGTGGCGGGTGCGGTCGGCGGCGGCCGGACCGCCGGTGGCCGCCGGCGAGGCGATCCCCTGACTCAGCTCGCCCGCGCCGGCCTCAGCGCGGCGCGTGGCGCCCGGCGCTCCGCCATGCGCCAGGCCGCGCTGACCGCGGCGAACGTCGCCACCGCGTAGACCCATCCCACGACGATGTCCGAGACGTAGTGCTCGCCGATGTAGACGAGCGTGAACCCCATCGCCAGCGCATAGACGCCGAGGCCGACGCGCGCCAGGCGCCCCGCGCGCCAGAAGAACAGCAGGAGCAGCACCGGGTAGGCGGCGTGCAGGGAGGGCAGCGCGGCCACCTGGTTGTAGAACGCCTTGCGGGTCTCGAACAGCGCCGAGGCCGGCGCGAGGCCGACGTGCTGCCACATCTCTCCCACCGTGCGGTGCGCCGTGGGCAGGTAGCCGTCGTAGGCCGCCAGCCAGGGTGGCACGGCCGGGAACAGCACGTAGGTGGCGAACCCGGCGGTCGCCAGCGCCACCACCAGCGTGCGGAAGCGTCCGAAGCGGTCATGGGCGAAGCGCCACAGCGCCACCGCGACCAGGAGGGTGACGAAGAAGTGCGACAGATAGACCGCGAAGGTCGCGTAGTCGTACCAGTGCGGGTGGCCGGGCACGTACAGCGCGTGCTGGAGGGCGACGGTCGGAACGGTGGAGCCGCCGAGCAGCCGGTCGGCATCCAGCTGCGGCAGCACGTGCGGCCGGGTCCCGAGCACCTGGCGCACGCCCTCGGAGAGGTCGTACAGGAGCAGCACGGCCATCAACGGCAGCCAGTCCCGAGTCACGCCGCGGGCCCAGCGGCGAAGGTCCCCGAGCGACAGGACGAGCAGCGCCACCAGGATCCAGGCGAACAGCCAGTCGCGCGACAGGAACAGCCCGCGCGACGCCACCGCCGCGCCGGTGATGGCTGCGAAGAGCGCGAGCGCGACCGCCGTCACCCAGGGCCGCGCCCGCGGCCGCGGCTCATCTGAGGAAGCGCTGGATCTCGGTGGCATTGCGCTTGCCGGTCTCGGTGGCGGCGGGGGAGCAATGGCAGACATCGCTGATCAGGAATCCGGTGAGCGGCGCCATGGTCACAGACAGGAACACGGTGAGCGCCAGCGTGGCGCGCCGCAGCCGCAGGCTGGGGGAGAGCGCGGCGAGGGGCAGCGGCCACAGGACGTACCACGGCATCTCCCAGGACAGCGAGAGGACGAGCGCCAGCGTGGCCCATCCGGCGGCGGCGAGCCAGTCGTACCCGCGGGCGGTCCGCACCAGCAGCCAGCCGACGGTGGCCACGAGCCCCACCGTGACCAGCGCCCGCACGGGCGCGGTGGCCCCGCCCTGGCCGAGCGCCAGGCCCAGCAGGTTGGGCGGGCTGAGCGGGGTCACCAGACTGGACTGCGTGTCCAGGCCGGGGCCGTGGAACCCGAACGCCGCCAGCGACAGCGCCGCCATCGCCGCCGCGGCCGCGATGGCGCCCAGCACCATCTCTCCGCGCCGGCGGGTGGCCATCAGGGCGAAGGGCAGCACCAGCGCGGCCGACACCTTCACCCCGGCCGCGGCGGTGATCGCCGCGCCGGCCGGCGCCGCGCGGGCGGCCAGGACGGCGGCTATGCCGGCCAGGATCAGGACGACCATGAAGAAGTCGTTGTGCACGCCCCCCAGCCCGTAGACCAGGACCAGCGGGTTGAGCCCCACCAGCAGGACCGCGCCGAGCGGGTCGCGACCGGTCACCCGGGCGATGCGCCAGGTCAGCGCCAGGCAGCCCAGGCTGGCGGCGACGGTGCCCAGCTTGAGCGCCCAGAACGCCCCCGCCACCCCGGCGATCGCCACCAGGGGATAGCTGGTCAGCGTGAACAGCGGGCCGTAGGGCGACAGCAGGTGATGCCAGGTGGCGAAGGGATACGACGGGTCGACCGGCACCTCCGCCGGCAGCGCCGCGTAGGGGTTGATGCCGTGCAGCGCGCCCAGGCGCGCGTAGTTGACGTAGTTGAAGATGTCGGTGAGCGTCAGCGGCGGGCCCAGGAGGAAGATGAGGTTGAGGGCCAGCAGGGCGCCCACGCCCCAGCGCAGCGGGACGTGGCGGGCGCAGGCCGCCACCACCAGGTAGGCGCCGACCATCAGCGCGAGCAGGACCGTGAAGCCGAGCCCCAGGAACAGCCCGTTGTCGGGCAGCCAGGACGCGACGCCCCGAAGCGGACCCACCATCCAGAGCGGGAACGAACCCTTGGAGGGCGGCACGAACGAGGACGGCGCGCCCGCCGCCACCAGGTTCAGCGCCAGGGCGGCGCCCACTGAGACCGCCAGCGCCCGGCGCGCGGTCGCCGCGTTGCGCCAGGTGGCCGCCCGGCGTCTCGCCGCCAGCGCCCGGACACGCGGCAGCGGGCCGGCCAGGGCCGGCTCCAGGAGCGGGGGAGAGGTGTCGCGGGGGCTCGCCATCACGTTCCCTCGTGCCCGGGCAGCGCGACGCCGAACCCTACCCGCGCCGCCCGCGGCCGGACGCAGGCGCCCGGCCGTCGGCTGACACGCGCGCAGTCCACT
>DATFPO010000230.1:0-7468 GCA_035264745.1 Solirubrobacteraceae bacterium
CGTCTGGCCACGCTGTCGCGCGCGCTGGAGGCGGTGACCGTGGTCTGCTGGCTTCTGGCCGGTGCGCGCGGCGACCCCGACCAGGTCGCCGCGCTCCACCAGGAGCGGCTGCGCTCCTACCTCCGCGAGATGGTGGACACCACCGTGCGCGGCTTCGTCTACGAGGCGGTGGGGACGGCGGGCCCGGAGGTGCTCAGCCGCGGGCGCGCCATCGTCGAGGAGGCGAGGGCGGCGTGGGAGATCCCGGCGATCGTCCTGGAGGACCATCCGGCCGACGTGAGGGCATGGGCGGGGGCGGCGCGCAAGGCGGTGGCGTCACTGCTCGCGGATCGTCGCGGCAAGGCGGGATCGGGCTTGGGCTAGACTCGGCCGAACGCCGAAAGACATCAAATCCGACCAGGTTTTCAGGAGGCGACGCCGTGGCTGACTACGCGAAGGATGTGCTGGTCGAGACGCAGTGGCTCGAGGACCACCTCGACGACGACTCGATCCGCATCGTCGAGGTGGACGAGAACCCGGCGCTCTATGCCGAGGCGCACATCCCGGGCGCGATCGGCTTCGACTGGAAGGAGGACCTGCAGGACCAGGTCAAGCGCGACTTCCTCAGCCCCGAGGCGTTCGGCGAGCTCCTGGGCAGCCGCGGGATCTCCAACGACCACCAGATCGTCCTCTACGGCGACCGCAACAACTGGTTCGCCGCCTATACCTACTGGTACCTGAGGTACTACGGGCACGACGACGTCAGGCTGCTCAACGGGCCCCGCGAGAAGTGGATCGGGGAGGGCCGCCCGAGCACCAGCGAGGTGCCCAACTACGACCCGGCGACGTTCAGCGCCCAGCCGGGCGACGACTCGATTCGCGCCCGGCGCGACGAGGTGCTCGAGTCACTCGACGCCGCCACCAAGCTGGTCGACGTCCGCTCCCCGCAGGAGTTCTCCGGCGAGCTGGTGGCGATGCCCGGCTACGAGCAGGAGGGCGCACAGCGCTCGGGGCACATCCCCGGCGCGGCGTCGATTCCGTGGGCCCAGGCGGTCAACCAGGACGGGACCTTCAAGTCGGCCGACGAGCTGCGCGAGCTGTATGGCGGCAAGGGCGTGATCGATGGTGAGCCGATCATCGCCTACTGCCGGATCGGCGAACGCTCGGCCCACACCTGGTTCGTGCTCCACGAGCTGCTGGGACGCGACGACGTCAAGAACTACGACGGGTCGTGGACCGAGTGGGGCAACCTGGTGAACGTGCCGATCGAGAAGGACGTCTAGCGCCGGACGGCCGGCCCGGACGCCGGCCGCCCGCGGCCGCCATCGCGCAGCAGGGGCTCCAGCCGCTCGAACAGGTCCGACAGGATGCGCGCCGTGGCGCCCCAGATGAGATGGCCGCCGGTCTCGTAGACGTCGGTGCGAAACGGCACGCCGCGCCGGATCAGGCGCTTGCGCGAGTGGCCCTCCAGCAGCTGTGGCAGCGACAGCTCGAGCACCTCGGCCACCTCGGCGGCGCTCGGTCGCCAGCGCCGGCCCGGCTCGATGGTGCCCACGAACGGATAGATCGCGTAGTTGGTGACCACGGTAGGGGTGGGGGCCAGGGCGCCGGCCAGGTGCACCGCGTCGCGCGGGAGCCCGATCTCCTCCTCCGTCTCGCGTAGCGCGGTGTCGCGCAGGTCCTCCTCGTCGACGTCCTGGCGTCCTCCGGGGAAGGAGATCTCGCCGGCGTGGCGGCGCATGTCGTCGCGGCGGCGGGTGAACACCGCGTGCAGCTCACCGTCCAGCTCGTACAGCGCGACCAGGACCGCCGCGTCGATGCGGCCGCGCACATCCAGCGCCGCCGCCTCCTCCTCCGAGAGCAGCAGAGGGCGCAGCTGCTCGGCCAGGGACGGCATCCGGGCCGGACTATAGTCAGCCGAAATGGCCGCTCTGATCATCGTCGACGTGCAGAACGACTTCTGCCCCGGCGGCGCTCTCGCGGTCCAGGAGGGCGACGAGGTGGTCGAGGTCCTCAACCGTATGGCCGGCGAGCACGACGTCGTGGTGGCCACCCGCGACTGGCATCCCGAGCATCACCATTCCTTCGAGCACCGGGGAGGTTCGTGGCCGGTCCACTGCGTGCAGGGGAGCGAGGGTGCGCAGCTGCACCCGCGTCTCGATCGCGACCGCATCCAGCGCGTGTTCGACGCCGGAGACCGGCCGGAGGCGGAGGGGTTCGACAAGTTCGAGGACACCGACCTGGAGCGGTTCCTGCGCGAGCGCGACATCGACGAGGTGCACGTGGGGGGCCTGGCCCTCGACTACTGCGTCAAGCACACCGCCCTGGGCGCGGCAAGGCGCGGCTTCAGGACCGTCGTCCACCTCGGCGCGACCAGGCCGGTGAACGTCGAGCCGGGCGACGACCGGCAGGCGATCGAGGAGCTGCGCCGGGCGGGCGTCGAGGTGGTGGAGGACTAGGCCGGGCGGCCGCGCTGAGCCTACGCCTCGACCGGGCTCAGCCTCTCCACGCGCTCATCGAACATCACCTCGCCGTCCAGCGTCCGGTGGACCGGGCACTTGGCGGCGATGGCCATCAGGCGCTGGACCTGATCGTCGGTCAGCTCGGGCGCCAGGCGCACCACGACCTCGAAGCGGGTCGGGCAGCCTCGCTCGGCCGGCCGGTACTGGCAGTCGACCTCGACCGGCCCCACCTCCCAGCCCTTGCGCTGGGCGTACATCTCGAGCGTGATCGCGGTGCAGGAGGCCAGCGAGGCGGCCAGCAGCTCCTGGGGGCTGGGGGCGGTGTCGTCACCGCCGGAGTCGCGTGGCTCGTCCGCTCCCACCGTGTGGGTGCGGATGGTGATCTCGTGCTGGAGGCCGCTGTCGCCGCGGCGTCGAGCGCTGGCTTTCATCCCTGACCCATCGGTCGCACCTCGTCTGGAGACAGCCTACTCCTCCCGTGTCGGCGCCTGGCCCGGGTCAGTCCGACAGCGGGTTGAAGACCAGGCCGGTGGCCAGCTTGGGATAGAAGAAGGTCGATTTGGGAGGCATCGTCTCCCTGGCGGCCGCCACCTCGCGCACCTGGGTGACCGGCGTCGGCCGCATGAAGAAGCCGGCGTCGAATGCCCCCTCGTCCAGGAGCCTCAGCGCCTCACCCGCGTCGGCCGAGTAACCCAGCCCGTTGAGGTGGGCGATGTCCTCCTCGCTCATCCCCAGCGCGCCCTTGAGCACCAGCGCCTCGAGCACCGCCGTGTCGAGCCGCCGGTACGACGGCGGCCTGTCGGCCAGTGCCGCGTCGGCGATCGACTGGTCGCGCAGCTCCAACTGGAATGGGCGCCGCAGGTGGGCGTCCAGGTAGCCGAGCCGCAGCGGACCCCCGCCGTCGGGGACGAGCGCCTCGCGCGCGACCTCCCGGATGTCGAAGTCGCGGCGCAGCGCGTCGGCCAGGGCTTCCTGACGCTGCGGGCCCAGGCCGGCGACCAGGCGGTGGATCGGGAAGACGGCGAGCCCCGGGTCCTCGAGCGCGACCAGGCACATGAGCACGTAGCGATGCGGCCCCTCGCCGCCGACCTCCTCCGCGAAGGCCCGCGCGGTCTCGTAGCGGTGGTGGCCATCGGCGATCAGCAGCTCGGTGCCGGCCAGGGCGGACTGCAGTGCGACGATCGCTTCGGGGTCGTGCACGCGCCAGACGCGGTGCACCGTCCCCTCGTCGTCCGACGCCTCGGCCCACGGGTCGCCAGCCACGATTCCGGTGAGGACCCGGCGCGCCGCCCCCTCGGGATCGGAGTGCAGCGCGAAGATGGGGGAGAGGTTGGCGCGGGTCGCGCGCGTGAGCGCAAGGCGGTCCTCCAGCGGGCCGGGATGGGTGCGCTCGTGGGGCCGGATCCGGCCGGCACCGTATTCCTGCACGCGCACCCGGCACAGGAAGCCGCGGCGGGTCATCCGCTCGCCTCCGGGGGCGACGTAGTCCTGGGTCAGCGCCCACAGCGCCGGCTCGGCGTCGCGGACGACGATGCGCTCGCCTTGCCAGCGCTCGAGGAGATCGGCCGCGCGGGCGTACGGGTCGTTCCCCTCGGGGAGATCGATGTGGACCACGTTGTAGGGCGAGCGCGCGGCCAGCGCCGCCCGCTGCCCGGCGTCGATGACGTCATAGGGCGGGGCGATCAGGTCGCTCAGCGGCCCCGCCGCGCCCGGGTCGTAGTGGAGCGCGCGCAGGGGCTGCACCTCGGCCATCGGCGGCGGCAGGCTACTACAGCCGCGGCCGACCGCCCTCGGCCTCAGGCCTCGAGCGGGATCGGGTAGTCCTCGGCCCTGGGGTGACGCTCCGGGGCCGACTCGGCGGCCAACGAGACGCGCTGCAGCTGGACCCAGATGATCGCCGCCACCACGACCAGGCCGCCGGCGATCTGGGCTGGCACGAGCGCCTCACCGTGGACGAAGTAGGCGATCACGGCGGCCAGGACCGGCTCCAGCGTCGCCACCACCGCCGCACGCGGAGCCGGGATGTGACGGACCGCCGCCACCATGCACAGGAAGGGCAGGAGTGTCCCGATCACCGCGACCCCGAGCCCCAGCAGCAGGTTGGTGGGCGAGTCGAAGCGATGGAAGGGGAACGACCACGGCGGCTGGACGACCGCCCAGAACAGCGATGCGAACCCGAATCCCCAGGCCAGGGTGGTGACGGGATGGTGGCGGCGCCCGGCCCGCTCGCTGGTCACCAAGTAGACGGCGAAGCTTACCGCGGCGGCGACGGCCGCCGCCACCCCGAGCGCGTCCAGCGAATCGACGTCGTACGCCCGAACCACCAGGAAGCTCCCGACCAGGGAAAGCGCCGCGGCTGCCCACAGGCCGCGCCGCAGGTGACGACCGTGCACGACGCGCAGCCAGACCAGGATGAGGAGCGGCCCCAGGTACTGGATGGTCAGCGCCGCCCCGATCTGAAGTCGGTCGATGGCCAGGAAGTAGGTGGCGTGGACCGCGGCCAGGCCGGCGATTCCCAGGAAGGCCAGCTGGGGTACATCGGCTCGCCGCACGCGAAGCAGGCTGGGGCGGACGATCGCCACCACCGCGACCAGCAGCACCCAGGAGACCAGCGAGCGCAGCTGGGCCAGCCTCAGGGCGTTGACCCCGTCGTCGAGCAGGAAGCGGGCGAGCGACCCGTTGAGCGCCCACAGGGTCGCGGCGGTGGCAGCGAGCAGGTAGCCGAGGCCGACGGATCGGGTCGGGGCTTGCACGGACGCAGTCTGGCGCATGGCTAGACTCGCCCGAGACGGGGCGTGGCGCAGCCTGGTAGCGCGCGGCATTTGGGGTGCCGAGGACGCCGGTTCAAATCCGGCCGCCCCGACTTCCACCGCCGGTCCCTGGCGGCGGGGCCACATCCGGGTTTGGTCCCCCGCAGGCCGGCTACAAACCAGGCAGCCTGTTTCCAGCGGGCCCATCGGGACCCCACACTTCCTCACTCTGCTCGAAGTGGAGACACGAGCCGCCGACGGGTCCGCCAGCGCCCGGCGCCTCACCGCGGTCGTCGCGGTCGCGGCCACCCTCGCGGTGGCCCTGGCCACCGACCAGTCGGGCGACTACCAGAGCGCGATCGGCTTCGCGATCACCGACAACCCCGCGCCCGCCACCAACGCCCTGGCCGACGGGCGCCTTCACGACTTCTTCGCGCTGCACCCGTACATGGGCAGCTTCTCGCTGCTGCTCCGGGCGCCGGCCGTCGCCATCTCGCGCGCGCTGGGCGCCGACGACCTGACCGTCTACGAGGTCGGGTCGGTGGTCTGCCTGGCCTCGCTCGCGCTGCTGGCCATGTGGGTGGCGCGGCTGATGACCCGGCGGGGCCAACCGCTGCTCATCCGTCTCCTGGTCGTGGTGGCGCTCATCCTCAACCCCCTGAGCCTCAACGCCATCTGGCTGGGGCACCCCGAGGAGCCGATGGCCGCCGCGCTGTGCATCGGCGCCGTCCTGGCGGCCCGCGACCGGCGGGTCACGGCGGCGGGCGTCCTGCTGGGGCTGGCGCTGGCCACCAAGCAGTGGGCAATCGTGGCCGTCCTGCCGGTCGTACTCGCCGCTCCGCAGCGCCGATGGCGACTGGCCCTGGTCGCCGGTGCGGTCGCGCTCGCCTTGGCGTTGCCGCTCGCAGTGGCCGATCCCGCCCGCTTCATTACCATCGCCCACGAGGCCTCGCAGACGCTGCGCTCGCCGGCCACGAGCCTCTGGGCTCCGCTGGCCGCCAGCCGCCAGGAGGTGTCGTTCAGCACCGGCCTGGTGAGCATCGTGACCACCTACTCGCTCCCGCCCTGGATGGCCTTCCTGCCTCGGCCGCTGATCGTGGTCGCCACGGCGTTGCTGGCCCTGCTCTACCGGCGCCGTCCCGGCCCCGACACCGAGGGCATCCTCGGCCTGCTCGCGCTCTGCTTCCTGGTCCGGGGGATGCTCGACCCCATCAGCCCCGCCTACTACTACGTGCCGTTCCTGATGGCCCTGGCCGCTTGGGAGGGCCTGCGCCGGCGCGGGCTTCCGCTCTTGACCTTGGGCAGCACCGCGGCCCTGTGGTTCCTGTTCTTCGTGGCCCGGGGCGAGAACTGGCTGTCGCGCGAGCGCGCGCTGGTGACCGCGCTCTACCTGCTCTGGGCCCTGCCGGTGACCGCCATGATCGCGCGGCGGATCTATCGCCTGCGCAGCGCGGCGGCCGAGGACGAGCCGGGCGTGCGATCTCGCCTGGAGACGGCCGGGGCGCGCACGGGCTGAGTCCGCCTACGGGACCGCGACGAAGCGCGGATCGCGCAACGCCGAGCGCAGCACCGCCGCGGAGCGCGGATAGCGCTGCAGGCGCAGCCGCCCGCCCGGCTGGTTTCCCTGGTTGAACAGGACCATGCGCACGCGGGGATGCCCCCGCACCCACCGGAACAGCCGCGCCACGAACTCCGGAGCGTCCCCGCCGGGATGGATGCCCCACTCGCCGAAGGCGAACGGCTTGCCGGTGGAGGCGAACTGCCAGACTCGAGGTCGCGGCGCCGCGTTGTGCGCCGTGGTAGCCGTGGCGGCCCGAGCGTCCGCTAGCGTCCCCCTCGGGCCCCCGTAGCTCAGTGGACAGAGCGTCGGACTTCTAATCCGAGGGTCGGAGGTTCAAATCCTCCCGGGGGCGTTGCATTTTGCCTGCAAACTCGCTGATTGGCCGGCTACGCAGGCGCTTACTAAAGGTAGGTGGGTACCAACCGGGTACCAGGACCGGTCGTCATTTGGTCCACGCCTCGCTCCTCTTCAGCGACATCGAGGACGGCAAGATCGTCGCCCAGAACGATTCACTACACCCTTGAGCAGAACTAGGTCCGGCGAGTGTCCGCCACGAGGAAAGGAAACGCATGCTTGGAGAGCATCCGATTGACGTGGTCCTGCTGGCCACTGACCTCGAGTCGTCCAAGGAGTTCTATGCCGGCAAGCTCGGCCTCGAGATCCTGAACGAGAGTGAGGAAGAGATCACGTACAAATGCGGCGGGGACAGCCGGCTG
>DATFPO010000231.1:0-3492 GCA_035264745.1 Solirubrobacteraceae bacterium
ATCCCGTGGCGGCGCATGAGCGACTCGGCGAACTCGTCGTCGCGCTCGGCGTCCTCGCTGTAGCGGCCGACGTAGTCGGCCAGGAGGTCCAGGGCGGCCACCTCGGCGCCCGACCGGCGCGCCAGGATGTCCACCAGCCCCAGGTGATCGATGTGCTGGTGGGTGATGACCAGCAGCTCGAGGTCCTCGATGGCATGCCCGTGAGCGCGAAGCTGTCGCTCGAGCTCGTCTAAGGCCTTGCCGGAGTTGGGCCCGGAGTCGACCAGGGTGAGCGGCCGATCCTCGATGAGATACGTGTTGACCCGGCCGACCGCGAACGGCGTGGGAATGGAAAGGCGGTGGATGCCGGCCTCCGCGGCGCGCGCCAGCGCGTCGCCGGCCTGGGCGGTCACGACCGGATCAGGCCGAGGACCTCGTCACGGCGGCGCTCCATGTCCTGGGGGGAGACCAGCGACTCCAGGCACAGCCGGAGCAGCGGCTCGGTGTTGGAGGGACGCACGTTGAAGTGCCAGTCGTCGTAGTCGATCGATATCCCGTCGAGCCGGGACTGGCGAGCGTCCGGATGGGCGGCGGCGATCTCCTCCATCTTGGCCTGTTGGTCGGCCACCTCGGAGTTGATCTCGCCGGAGATGAAGTAGCGGCCGCGGTAGGTCTCCAGCAGCTCGGACATCCGCGCGCCCTCGACCGACAGCAACTCGAGGATGAGCAGCGCGGGGATGGTCCCCGAGTCGGCGCAGTAGAAGTCGCGGAAGTAGTAGTGGCCGGACACCTCGCCCCCGAAGGCGCCGTCGACCTCGCGCATGCGGGTCTTGAAGAACGCGTGGCCGACCCGGTTGATCACCGCCGTGCCGCCCGCGCGCTCGACCGTGTCGGGAACCGCCCGGCTGGCCCGCACGTCGTAGAGCACGGTGGCGCCGGGACGCTTGCGCAGGATCGAGTCGGCCAGCAGGGCGGTGAGGAAGTCGCCGTCCACGAACCGGCCGCTGTCGTCGATGAAGAAGCAGCGGTCGGCGTCGCCGTCCCAGGCGATGCCCAGGTCGGCCGACTCGGCGGTCACCTTCTCCATGATGAAGCGCCGGTTCTCGGGCAGCAGCGGATTGGGCTCGTGGTCGCGGAAGTTGCCGTCGGGCTCCCAGTAGGTGGTCACCAGATCCAGCCCGAGCCGCTCCAGCAGCGGCCCCACCATCGGGCCGGCCATGCCGTTGCCGCCGTCGACGACCACCCGCAGCGGCCTCACGGCCTCGGGGTCGATGAGCCCAAGCACGTGGCGCTCGAACTCGGGCTGGACGTCGACCTCCTCGATGCTGCCGCCGCCGGGCGGCGGGGGCAGCCCCGCCTCGAGCAGCCGGCGCATGTCCTGGATGCCCTGGTCGCCGGACAGCGCGATGGCCCCCGCCCGGACCAGCTTGGCGCCGGTATACGCCCTGGGGTTGTGGGAGGCGGTGCACATCAGGCCGCCGTCGAGGTCCCGCGACCCGACCAGGTAGTAGAGGACCTCGGTGCCGACCATCCCGGCGTCCAGGACGGTGACGCCCTCCGACACCAGGCCCTGGCGGTAGCGTGCGGTCATCTCGGGGGCGCTCAGGCGCATGTCGCGCCCCAGCCCGACCCGCAGGTCGGCGACCGCCTTGCCGGCCAGGTCGCCGAGCACCCGGGCGAAGGCGCGACCGAGCGCCTCGGCGCCGTCGCCGTCGATGTCGTCGGGATGGATGCCCCGGACGTCGTATGCCTTGAAGATGCCGGCCGGGAGCCTGACGGCCTGGGTCTCGGGGGGCATGGAGGGATCCTATGCCCTGCATAATCCGGCGCTCCTCATGGCCATCGACGGCATAGGGACCGGGGTGATCCTCTGCGGGGGCCGCGGCACGAGGCTCCAGGAGCACTCGCGCTCGATCCCCAAGCCGCTGGTGGAGATCGGCGGGCGGCCGATCCTCTGGCACGTCATCCAGATCTACGCGGTGCAGGGCGTGCGCCGATTCATCCTCTGCACCGGCTACCAGGGCGAGGCAATCGAGGGTTTCGTGGCCGGCGCGGACCTGGGCGAGCTGTCGGTCGAGTGCGTGGCGACTGGGGACGACACCCCCACGGGAGGGCGCGTCCGGAGAGCCGCCGAGCGGATCGGCCCGGGCACCTTCTGGCTGACCTACGCCGACGGGGTTGCCGACATCGCGCTGGCCGACCTGGCGGCGCATCACCGCGCGCACGGCTGCCTGGCGACCATGACCGTGGTCAGGCCCGAGCTGCCCTTCGGCGTGACCGAGCTGGGGAGCGACAGCCAGGTGGTCGGCTTCCGCGAGAAGCCCCGCTCGCAGCACTGGGTCAACGGCGGGTTCTTCTGCCTGGAGGACGGGGTGTTCGACTACCTGACCGACTCCACCGTCCTCGAGCGCGAGGCCCTGGAGGGCCTGGCCGGCGACGGTCAGCTGCGCGCCTACCGCCACACCGGGTTCTGGGAGTGCATGGACACGTACAAGGACGCGGCCAGGCTCGAGGACCTGTGGCGCGAGGGACGGGCGCCCTGGAGGATGTGGTGACCATGCGGGGGCGCCGGGCGTTGGTAACCGGCGCCTACGGCCTGGTCGGATGCTGGCTGACCCGGGCTCTGCTGGAGGCGGGAGCCGAGGTGGTGGCGCTGAGGCGCGACCGGGCGCCGGTGTCCGCCCTGGCCCTGGAGGGACTGGAGGAGCGGGTCACCGTGGTGGACGGCGACTGCCGCGACGGGGAGCTGGTCGAGCGAACGCTGGCCGGCTACGGGGTGGACACCGTCTTCCACCTCGCCGCCCAGACGATCGTCGGGGTCAGCCGCCGGTCGCCGGTCTCGACCTTCGAATCCAACGTGCGCGGCACCTGGACGGTCCTCGAGGCCTGCCGCCGCCATGGCGTCGCACGCGTGGTGGTGGCCGCCTCGGACAAAGCCTACGGCGCTCCGGGGGCCCCGTATCGCGAGGACCAGCCGCTCCAGCCGATCTATCCGTACGACGTGAGCAAGGCGGCGGCGGACCTCATCGCGCGCGCGTATTGGCATACCTATGGGGTCCCGGTCGCGGTCACGCGCTTCGCCAACGTCTACGGCGGCGGCGACCTGCACGGCTCGCGGCTGATACCCGAGGTCGTGGCCGCCGCGCTGGCCGGACGAGCGCCGGTCATCCGCTCGGACGGCACGCCCGAGCGCGACTACCTGTACGCCGAGGACGCCGCGAGCGCGTACCTGGCCATCTGCGGGGCGCTCGACGACGGAGGCGCCCGTGGGGAGGCGTTCAACGCCGGGACCGGTCGTCCCCGCTCCGTCCTGGAGGTGGTCGAGCTGGTGGCCCGGGCGGCGGGCGTCGAGATCCAGCCCGACGTCCGCGGCGAGGGCACCCCCGGCGGCGAGATCGCCCGCCAGTACGTCGACTCCACCAAGCTGACCGAGCTCACCGGATGGCGTCCGCGCGTGGCCCTCGAGGAGGGGCTGCAGCGCACGGTCGAGTGGTATCGCCGCCACCCGGAGGC
>DATFPO010000232.1:0-3197 GCA_035264745.1 Solirubrobacteraceae bacterium
GCACGCCTTCGGTCGAACGGCGCACGCCCTCAACGGGGTGTGCAGGAGCGTGGGGGCAAGCCGCGCGGCCTCGATCTGCTTGGAGATGGAGAGGCTTGGCGACTCGGGCGACCTGGCGCGCGCGCCGGATCTGCTCGCCCGTCTGGAGGAAGAGCTTGGTCGCGTCAGGGTCCTGCTGGCTACCGAGTTGTCGAGAGCTTAGCTTCGCCGTTACGTTGGGCCCAATCCCGGACGGTGGAGCTGGCGCTGGGCTAGTCGCGACGCGCTCGGGGCCGGCCCAGAAAAGGCCGTATGAGCGCTGGCGGGTGTGTTGTCTGAAGCTACGGAGTCCGCCATTCCGGGTTCACTCTCCATCGAATGTGGAGAAGTCGCGGTTCCGTCCTGACGATTCGTGGGCCCTCGACGCACTTAAGCCGGCAGACGCGCCTCCTATCTTCGGCCAAGGCGGCCGAGCCGGGCCCCGGCGACGCCGCAGACGACCAGCCCCGAGAAACGTCCGGCCGGTATCAACCAAGCCGCGGGGCCCCAGGCAAAGTAGAGGGGCGATAGGACGCCCGCCGCAGCCGAGAACAGGCCGGCGATCGCCAGCGGCCGAGGCAGCTCGCCGGTGCGCAGCCCGGCCAGGCCCAAGGCCCCGACCAGCACGCCGAAGCCGGCGCCGTGCGCGGGCCCACCCGCGGCGAACACCAGCCGATGCAGCTTGGCGGCGCTGGCGTCCCGCGAGCCCGGGCCACCGGTGAGCGCGGCGCTTAGCATCGCCGAGCCCGCCAGCGACGCGGCGGCGAGCCCGCCGCCGGCAAGCGCCGCCGCCCGCAGCCCTAGTGCCCCCCGGCCCGACCGGGCGGTCAGCTTCGCCACCGACGCCGTGAACCGCGCCAACGAGGCGGCCGAGATCAGCTGGCCGGCCACGCTGATACGGGCAGCGCCGGGGTTCTCCTGGAAGTACCGCCGCACGTCTGCCGGTTCTGCGCCCGGGCGAGGGTACGGGGAGTCGGCAAGGGACAAGGCCCCGGCCACGCCCGCGACGAAGCTGACACCAACCAGCGGGCCGCTCAACGCCCTGGGGTCGGGGGGCGCCGTCAAGGCGGCCCCGACGTGGGTGGTACAGTCGCGCTGCCCGTTCGAGGCCCACCCTTTGACGAGTTTCCTGAGGTTTTGGGACCGAACCTTCGCGTGGCTTCCCACGGTCTCCCTCTTCCTGCTAGTCCTTCTCGAGGTTCACTACGGGGAGTATAGTAAGCCCCCACCTCGCTCGGTAGTAAGGGGCGTCATGAGTTCGGCATGACGTTTATCACATTCCGCCCGGAAGCCCTCGGGCGAGGTCGAGGACTCGACCTGGCGCCACAGCCTGCTCAACTGGGGGCACGATCCCCTCAAATAGTCCTTCGTAACGAAGGATCGGGAGGTCCTGCCCACGAAACTACTTGCAAGCGAAGTGTTCTAGGGAGTATGCGCTAAGGCTTAGGTCACCAAAGATGCGCATAGGTTGGAAACGCCCGCTAGTGGACAACGCAATCCGGGCCCGTCCCTTGTCCGGAGGACGGGAACGCTTGGACCAGCGAGTCAGCCGTCAAGCGGGCGCGCTGCGCGTAGCCCTCCGAGGTGTAGTGTGTCCCGTCCGGTATGAACCAGCCTTCGTTCGCGACCGACGCCCAGTCGAAGACCCGCATGTTCGGGTACTTGGCGCAGGCCTGCACGAGCGTACGGTCCCAGGCCTTCATGTTGGCCTGTGCGTAGGGCCCGCTCTCGAGCAACGACTTCGGGTTGACCCACAGCACCGGTTGATCGCCAACCACCGACATCATCTGCCCGATCCGGGCCATCCGCCCGATCTGCGACCCCGCGTAGATGTTGGCGGTGTCGTTTGTGCCCAGGGCGAGCACCCAGCACCCCCGGAAGCCCTGCGCTACCAGCCCATGGGCTACCTGTTCGGCATTGGCTTGACCAGATAGCGTCTCGACGATCGACCTCGCGGGTGAGATCTCTATGTATTGGGAGGTGGCGCCGACCCTTGCGAACTGCGCGTCCAAGCGTTGGGCCGGGTCGGGCAAATAGCTGGGCATGACCATGCCTGCCGAGGTGGAGTCGCCTATGTAAGCAACAGCCCGACAGGACGTGCGGGTGGCCGCCGCATCCCGCTGTGACGGATCCTCCTGTACCGGATCGGTGGAGGGCCGAGCAGGGGCGGCCGTGTCGTGCGTGGAGACCTTCGGCGGGTTCTCCGGCGCCGCATCGGTGGTCCGCGGAGGAGCAACAGCTACGTCGTGCGTGGAGATCTTCTCCGCGGGGACTTTTGCGGAAGGCTGCGGAAACCCGCTGCCGGCGTCGGCGGTGCCGGTCACTCCGGCCAGGCCAGCAACGTCCAGCGCCAGGACGCTGAGAACTGCCACGGAGGCCACCCCCGCCGCCACCCGCTGCCGGCGTTGTTGGCGATAGACCCGTCGCGGGACGATCCGTCGGGGGGCGGCCATACGGCGCCACCCCCATCGGGCCCGCGCCCAGATCCGCCCGAGGGCGCCGCGGCGGATCGGCTCCTCGACGAACCGCCAGGAGAGGGCGGCCACGGCGATGGTCGCCCCCACCTGGAAGACGGCCAGGGAGAGGTCTATCACTCTCTGCGCGTTCGGAGTCGTGAGCACGATGATAGGCCAGTGCCACAGGTAAATGCCGTAGGAGCGCACCCCGAGCCAGCGCAGCGGCGCCCAGCCCAAGGTCGGGCCCAGCCAACTCGCCGGATGGACAAGGGCGGCCACGACCGAGACCGTGGCCACCGACAGCAGCACGATCCCACCGCGGTAAAGGAACGCCGAGTACTCGTCCGTTTGCCAAATCAGGAGGGCTGTGACGACGAGCCCGACCACGCCTGCGCCGTCCAGGAGCAGGAGACGCCGAAGGGCGAGGTCCGCGCGAAGGCGGCGGCTCGGCCACACCATTGCCAGGACTGCGCCCGCGAGGAGGCCAAAGGCGCGGGTATCGGTTCCTTCGTAGACCCGTGTGGGGTCGACCCCCGGCTGGTAAAGCAACGCCATGACGGTGGCCGAGAGGGCGGCTGCCGCCAGGGTCAGGCCGGCCAGCCGGTAGCGCCCGCGGATATAACGCAGGCCGAGCCAGAGCAGGAAGGGCCAGACCAGGTAGAACTGCTCCTCTATCGCCAAGGACCACAGGTGGTCGAGCGGCGGGGGCGGCCCGAAGCGGGC
>DATFPO010000233.1:0-5934 GCA_035264745.1 Solirubrobacteraceae bacterium
CAACGCCCTGGCCGGCATCGTGTACCTGTCGTGGCTGGGGCGCCGGGGACTGGTCGAGCTCGCGCAGCTGCTGGTGCAGCGCACGGCGTACGCGCGCGAGACGCTGAGGGTGCTCGACGGCGTGCGGCTGGTCCATGAGGCGCCGGTGGTGCGCGAGTTCGCGCTGTCGCTGGAGGCGCCCGTCCCGGCGGTGATCGAGCGGTGCGCCGCCGCCGGAGTGAACCCGGGGTACCCGCTGGGCGCCGACTACCCCGAGTTCCAGGACGGGCTGCTGGTGGCCATCACCGAACAGCGCACCCGCGCCGACATCGACCGCCTGGCCCAGGTGCTCGGCGACGCCGTCGCGGCCGAACGCGCCGGGGCGCCGGCGCAGGCGCCGGCATGAGCGCGCCCAGCCGGCCCACCGGGTCCGTCGGCCAGCAGCCGGCACTGACCATCTTCGAGCGCTCGGCCCCCGGCCGCCGCGCGTTCGTCCCGCCGGCGATGGACGTCCCCCAGCGGCCGCTGGACGAAGTGCTCCCCGCCCGGCTGCGCCGGCGGGAGCCAGCGCGGCTGCCCGAGGTTGCCGAGCCGGAGATCGTGCGTCATTTCAACCGCCTGTCCAAGCGCAACTTCGACCTCGACACCGGCTTCTACCCGCTCGGCTCGTGCACGATGAAGCACAACCCCAAGCTGCACGAGCGGGTCGCCGCCCTGCCGGGCAACTCCCGGCTGCACCCCGCCCAGGATCCGCGCCGCGCCCAGGGGGCGCTCGAGCTGATGTGGCGCCTGCAGGAGGCGCTGGCGGAGATCGCCGGGCTTCCGCACGTGTCGCTCCAGCCGTCGGCCGGCTCGCACGGCGAGCTGGCGGGGGTGCTGCTCACGCGCGCCTACCACGAGGATCGCGGCGACCGCCGCACCAAGGTGCTGACGCCGGACACCGCGCACGGGACCAATCCCGCCACGGTCACGATGGCGGGCTACCGGGTGGTCAAGCTCGCCACCGCACCCGACGGCGGAGTCGACGTCGACGACCTGCGGGCCAAGGTCGACGACGACGTGGCCTGCCTGATGCTCACCAACCCCAACACGCTGGGGCTGTTCGACTCCCGCATCGAGGAGATCGCCGAGATCGTCCACGGGGCCGGGGCGACCCTCTACTACGACGGCGCCAACCTCAACGCCGTGGTGGGAATCTCGCGGCCCGGCGACATGGGCTTCGACATCGTCCACTTCAACCTGCACAAGACGTTCACCCAGCCTCACGGCGGCGGCGGACCGGGAGCCGGGCCGATCGCCGTCTCGGATCGGATCGAGCCGTACCTGCCCCGGCCCCAGGTAGTGCGGCGAGCCGCCGACAACGGCGGGGAGCCCCACTTCGACCTCGACTTCGACCGGCCCAAGTCCATCGGGCGGCTGCGCGGGTTCCAGGGCAACTACGGGGTGTTCGTACGCTCCTACGCGTACATCCGCTCGCTCGGCGCCGAGGGCCTGCGGGAGATGTCCGAGACGGCGGTGCTCAACGCCAACTACCTGCTGGCCCGGCTGCGACGGGCCGGGGTGGCCGAGTACCTGCCGGTGGCCTACGACCGCCTGTGCATGCACGAGTTCGTCCTCTCGGGAGCGCCGATGAAGCGCGAGCTGGGCATCCGCACGCTCGACCTGGCCAAGCGCCTGCTCGACCACGGGGTCCATCCGCCGACCGTCTACTTCCCGCTGCTGGTCGACGAGGCCCTGCTGGTCGAGCCCACCGAGACCGAGACGAAGGAGACGCTCGACGCCTTCGCCGACGCGGTCGCCGAGATCCTGCGCGAAGCCGCGCGGGACCCCGACGTCGCCCGCCGGGCGCCCTACACCACGCCGGTGGGGCGCCTGGACGAGGCGACGGCGGCCAAGCGCCCGGTCATCCGCCAGCCGCTCTGAGCCCTAGCCTGCCGCGCGTGCGGATCTTCTCCGGCATCCAGCCCACCGGCCGCAAGCACCTCGGCAACTACATAGGCGCGATCGCCCAGTACGTGGCCGGCCAGGACCGGGGGGAGGCGATCTACTGCATCGTGGACCTGCACGCGATCACCGTGCCCTTCCGGCCGGAGGACCTGCGCGAGCGCCTCTACGACACCACGGCCATCCTGCTGGCCGCCGGCCTGGACCCCGCGCGCTGCATCCTGTTCCGCCAGGCCGACGTGCGCGAGCACACCGAGCTGAGCTGGCTGCTGTGCTCGGTGACCCCGTACGGCGATCTCACGCGCATGCATCAGTTCAAGGAGAAGGCGGCGGCGCAGCGGGAGCTGGTGTCGGCCGGCCTGTTCTCCTATCCCGTCCTCCAGGCTGCCGACGTGCTGGCCTACCGAACCGACGAGGTGCCGGTGGGGGACGATCAGCGCCAGCACGTGGAGCTGATGCGCGACCTGGCCGAGCGCTTCAACGCACGCTTCGGGGAGGTCCTGGTGGTCCCCCGCCACCGGATCCCCGAGGTGGGCGCGCGGATCATGGACCTGCAGGCGCCGGAGCGCAAGATGGCCACCACCGGCGGCACCGAGCAGGGGACGGTGTACGTCCTGGACGAGCCGGAGGCGGTCGAGCGCAAGTTGCGCGGCGCCGTCACCGACTCGGGGACCGACGTGGCCCGCGCCCCGGCCAAGCCGGGGATCTCCAACCTGATCGAGATCCTGGCCGCGGTTCGGGGGACGGCGCCCGACGAGGTCGAGCGCGAATTCGACGGCAGCGGGTACGGGGCGTTCAAGGCCGCCGTGGCCGCCGAGGTCATCGATTACCTGGAGCCGGTTCGCGAGCGCTACCGGGAGATCCGTCCCGACGAGGCGGCGCTGGAGGCAGTGCTCGCCGCCGGGGCGGTCAAGGCCCGGGCCCTCGCGGGGCCGACCCTGCGCGACGTGCGCCGGGCGATGGGCGTCGGCCCTCCGGGAGGCGACGTCGGAGGAGGCGGCTAGGTTGCAGCCCGTGCGCGTGGCGCAGCTGGAGCTGGACCTCGACGTCTTCGCGGGACCCTTCGACCTGCTGCTGACCCTCGTCCTGCGCGAGGAGATCGACCTGCTCGAGGTCGACCTGGCCGACGTGGTCCTGGCCTACCTCGACCACCTCCAGGCGCGGGGCGAGCTCGACCTCGAGGTGGCCACCGAGTTCCTGGTGCTGATCTCCAGCCTGCTCGAGCTCAAGTCCCGGCTGATGCTGCCGCGGGCCGGCGACGATGAGCTTCCGGAGCTCGAGCCCGCGCAGGCCGCGGAGGAGCTGCTGGCCCGGATGCTCGCCCACCGCCGCTACCGCCGGGCGGCGGACGAGCTGGCGGCGCGCCTGGCGTCGGAGTCGGGCTACCGCTTCCGCTCGGCTCCGGTTCCGCCGCACTTGCGCCGGGCCGGCGCGGCCCAGGCACCGGCGGGCGTGTACCGCGCCGACCGCCTGGGCGAGGCGCTCGGCTCGCTGCTGCGCCATCCGCCGCCTATCGACGTCGACCACATGCACGTGGTCCACCCCCGCATCTCGGTGGCCGCCCGGCTGGAGCACCTGCGCTCGCTGCTGCGCCGGGGCAGCTTCAGCTTCGACGAGGCCGTGGCCGGTGCCGACCGAGTGACCGCGGCGATGACGCTGTTCGCGCTGCTGGAGATGCACAAACGGGGAGAGGCGACCTGGCGTCAGGCCAGGCCGTTCGGCGAGGTCACGGTCACCGCGGCGGCCGAGGGCCGCGAGCGCAGTCAGGCGTCGGCGTGAGGGAGATAGACCGCACGCTGGAGGCGCTGCTGTTCGTCTCCGCCCAGCCGGTGGCGGTGCCGGAGTTGGCGCAGGCCGCAACGGCCGGCGAGGGCGAGGTCGTGGAGTCGCTGGTGCGCCTGCGGGAGCGCTACGCCGAGGGCTTTCGCGGCATCGTGCTGCGCGAGCTCGCCGGCGGGTTCACACTGGCCACCGACCCCTCCACGGACGACGCCGTACGGCGCCTGCTGGCGCGGCCGCGCACGCCCGCGCTGACGCCGGCGCAGGCCGAGACGCTGGCCATCGTCGCCTATCTCCAGCCGATCTCGCGGCCCGAGGTCACGCGCATCCGGGGGGTGGCCTCGGACTCGGCCACCGCCACCCTTCACGAGCGCGGCCTGGTCGAGGAGGCCGGCCGCTCGCAGTTCGGCGCCGTGCTCTACCGCACCACCGAGCTGTTCCTCAAGCTGTTCGGGCTGCGGGCGCTGGACGACCTGCCCGATCCCGCCGAGTGGGACCCGACGCCCGACGAGGCCGGGGCCCTGCGCGAGCGGCTCCTGCGCGCGGGCGAGTCCCGCATCGGCCTGGAGCAGCCGGCCGGCTGAACCGGCCGCGGCGGCGGCCCCATATCCTGGCCGGCGGATGCGCCTGGCCAAGTACCTCGCGCATGCGGGCGTCGCCTCCCGCCGCACGGCCGAGAGCCTCATACGGGCCGGCCGCATTACGGTGGATGGAGCGCCGGTGACCGATCCGGCCCGTGATGTGGGCGGCGGGGCGGTGGTGGCCGTCGACGGGCGCCTGATACCCGGGGTCGAGGAGCGGGTGGTCTACGCCGTGCACAAGCCGCCGGGCGTTGTCTCCACCGCGCGCGACACCCACGGGCGGGCGACGGTGGTGGACCTGGTCGAGGATCCCCGGCGGCTGTATCCGGTGGGTCGCCTCGACGCCGACGCCAGCGGCCTGATCCTGCTCACCAACGACGGCGAGCTCGCCAACCGGCTCACCCACCCCCGGTTCGAGGTCCCGCGGAGCTACCGGGCGACCGTGGCGCAGCCTCCGATCCGCGAGGACGCGATCCGCGCCCTGCGCGACGGCGTGGAGCTGGAGGACGGGCGCACCGCGCCCGCCGACGTGCGGCGGCTGGCCCCGGACCGCCTGGAGCTCACTATCCACGAGGGGCGCAACCGCCAGGTCAAGCGTATGTGCGCTGCGGTCGGTCATCCGGTGGTCGCTCTCCGCCGGGTGGGCTTCGGCCCCCTGGGCCTCGGCGAGCTGCGACCCGGCGAGCATCGCCGCCTGGACGACCGCGAGATCGACGCCCTGCGCCGGGCCACCGCCTCGCGGTGACGAGCGCCCGCCCCTGCCACAATGCCGCGCCCATGCGGCTGTTCGCACTGCGAGGCGCCGTGTCCGTCGGGCGCAACGACTCGGTCGACATCCTCGGCTCCGCCGAGACGCTCATGCGGGAGCTGATGGACCGCAACGAGCTGGAGGCCGGGGCGATCGTCTCCTGCATCTTCACGGTCACCGAGGACCTCAACGCCGAGTTCCCGGCGCTCGCCGCCCGTCGCCTGGGACTCGATCAGGTCCCGCTCCTGTGCGCTCGCGAGATCGACGTCCCCGGCTCCATGCGCGGCGTCATCCGGGTGCTGGTCCATTACCACGCTGACGAGGCCCACCGCCCGCGGCACGTGTACCTCGGCGAGGCTCGGGCCCTGCGAGAGGACCTCGAGGCCGCCCAGTAGGGTGGACGCGGCGCCAACCACAGGAGGCAAGATGGCCGAGGA
Source organism: Solirubrobacteraceae bacterium (assembly GCA_035264745.1). Taxonomy (GTDB): domain Bacteria; phylum Actinomycetota; class Thermoleophilia; order Solirubrobacterales; family Solirubrobacteraceae; genus DATAEY01. The sequence continues at coordinate 5,469 of DATFPO010000233.1, forward strand.
GGCGAGCCAGGTCGTCCAGGGGGACGGCTACGCGGTGGGCCACATCGACGCGATGGGCGACCGCTACGGCTTCAGGAAGATCCGCCGCGAGCTGGGGGTGACCGCCTTCGGGATCAACGCGGTGTGCATGCCCGCGGGCTACGAGTCCGGTCGCCACTACCACGATGAGCAAGAGGAGACGTACTTCGTCCATCAGGGGACGATCGAGATCGAGTTCGCCGACGGCAGCCTCCACCGGCTGGGGCCGGGTGGCGCCGCCCGCGTGGACGCCGCGACGGTCCGCCAGCTGCGCAACGCGGGGGACGGCGACGCGGTGTACCTGTGCGCCGGGGGCAAGGACGGCTATGTCGGCCGCGACGGCCGCCTGCCCGGGGGCGACGAGCCGACCGGCCGGCAGGGCCCGCCCGGAGCGGCGTAGCCGGCGGTCACAATAGGGCCGTGGCGCTCGAATTCGCCCAGCGGGTCC
>DATFPO010000234.1:0-10253 GCA_035264745.1 Solirubrobacteraceae bacterium
CGGAACGGAATCAGGCCGCAGTCGAGGACCAGGTCGGCGTCGAGGACCACCAGCCGGGGCTCGTCCTCGCCCATCTCCTCCAGGGCGGCGGCGTAGGCCGGGATCAGGCGCTGGGCCTCGCCGGGGGTGGCGGGGATCGGCGCCACCTGCGCGGCCGCGCCCTCGTCGCCGGGCGGCGCGCCCCCGCCGGGCGCGGGGGCTCCGCTCATCGCGGGCCGGCGGCCCTCGACCGCGCCCCACCGGTCGCCGTCGGGCTCGAGCCCTGCCGGCGCGGCGTCGAGCGCCTCCAGCCGCCGGTTCAGCCGCCCCTCCAGCTCCGCCACCGCGGCCTCGTACTGCTCCTCGGACGGCGCGCCCGAGTGGAAGCCGTACAGCGCCCGAGGCGTGTGCTCCAGCTCGCGGGGCTCCATGAACGAGACCCCGGCGCCCTTGACCGTGTCCGCGATCAGCAGGCGCGGGGTTTCGGGAGCCTCGCGGTGGAGGCTGGTGAGCGCCGCATCGAGGGCCCGCAGGTCGTGGCCGTCGCAGCGCCCGCACGCCCACCCCCAGGCGACGGCCTTGGCCTGGAGGTCGCCCAGATCCGAGACCTGGTCGACCCAGGTGTCGGACTGGAGCTTGTTGCGGTCGACGATCGCGGTGATCTCGCCCATGCGCCGATTCGCGGCGGAGCCGAGCGACTCCCAGAACTGGCCCTCCTGCAGCTCCCCGTCCCCGGTGAGCACGTACACGCGTCCCTCCCGCCCGGCCAGGCGATCGGCGGCCACGAAGCCCTTGGCCTTGGAGATCCCCATGCCCAGCGAGCCGGTCGAGGTCTGGACCACGGGGTGGGTCACCACGTCGGGATGCCCGGGCAGCCCACCCAGCCGGCGCAGGCCGTGGATCAGCTCGAAGGGCAGCTTCTCGGTGCCGGCCAGCACGGCATAGGTCCCCGGCGCGTCGTGGCCCTTGGACGAGAAGCACCGGTCGCCGTCGCGCAGCACCTCTAGGTGCAGCCAGGCCAGGATGTCCAGGCAGGAGAAGCTCGTGCCGATGTGCCCGGAGCCGGCGCGGGCGATCATGTACAGCGCATTGAGCCGGCAGGCGTCGGCGAACGCCGCGGCGCGGTCGTGGGGATCGGCATCGAGCGCGCGGATCCGGCGCAGCTCGGCCAGCGGCAGGTAGCGCTGGCTCATGCCACCTCCGCCGGCGCCTGCTCGACCTCGGGGAGCGAAGCCTGCCCGGTGGAGATCAGCCGCTCGGCGGCGGCCCAGTCGTCCTCGTAGTCGATCGAGAACCCCTCGGCGCCCTCGGTGAGGAACGGCGCGACCCGCTCTCCCGAGATCGACCCGTGATCGGTCACGGCCCGCCTCCAGGCGATCTCCAGGGACGAGTTCTGAGCGTAGACCGGCGGGAGCGCCTGGTATTGGCGCGAGTGCAGCGGCGGCGGCTCGTCGGGCTGGGGCAGCAGCGGGCGCATCAGGTCGCCGTCGAGCACCCACATCTTGCCCGGGTGCTGGCGGCACCTCTCCACGGCTCGGATCGAGTCGGCGCGGTCGCCCAGGGCGAGCAGGTCGGCGAACGCCCGGTCGATGGTCCGCGCGGTCCGGAACGGGCTGGTGGGGCGCAGGATCGAGAACAGCTCGAACCGGCGCCCGTCTCCCTCCAGGCCCTCCAGCGCGTGGCGGACCCACTCGATGTCCGGCGAGGTGGAGGTGGCCATCTCGGCCGGCCGCAGCTGCGGGACCTCGGCGCCGTAGTGCTCGGCGATGCGCGCGATGTGCGCGGAGTCGGTGGACACGACCACCGCCTGCAGGCAGGAGCTCTGGCGGGCGGCGGCGATCGAGTAGGCGATCAGCGGATGGCTGGCCAGCGGCCGGACGTTCTTGTCGCGCACGCGCTCGGAGCCAGCGCGCGCGGGCACCAGGGCGACGGCCGGCGGGGTCACCGGATCCCCGTCTCGTCGAGCGCCATCTTGACCACCTGCGCGGTGTGCAGCCCGCTGCGTCCGGTCAGCTGCGCGATCTGGGTCTGGCAGGAGTAGCCGTCGGCCACGACCAGCGTGTCGGGCGCGGCGTCCCGGACGGCGGGCAGCAGCCTACGCTCGCCGATTCGCACCGAGACGTCGTAGTGCTCGCGCTCGAAGCCGAATGCGCCCGCCATCCCGCAGCAGCCGGAGTCCAGCAGGTCGAAGTCCAGGCCCAGGCGCTGGTAGACCCGGCGCTCCGCCTCCATGCCCATCACCGCCTCGTGGTGGCAGTGGCCGTGGACGATCGCCCTCCGCCGGAGCTGGGGCATCTCCCATTCGGCCGCGTCGCGGTCCAGGAACTCGGCCAGGGTCAGCGTCTGCATGCTGAGTCGCCGGGCGTCCCGGTCCCGGGGCAACGTGCGCACCAGCTCGTCGCGAAGCGCCGCGACGCAACTGGGCTCCACGCCCACCACCGGTGTGCCGTCGCGGATGTGGGGGCGCAGCACGTCCACCAGCCGGCGCAGCAGGCGCCGGGCGGTCGGGAGCATCCCGTAGTCGTAGAGCGGGCGCCCGCAGCACAGCCCCGCCGAGGGCACCACCACCCGGCGACCGGCGGCCTCGAGTACCTCGACCGCCGCCCTGAGCGCCGCCGGCGCCAGGAAGTTGCCGAACGTGTCCACGAACAGCACGACCGGCTCCCCGGAGGGCCCGACCCCGCGGCGCCGGGCGAACCACGCCTGGAACGGCTCCTCGGCCACGCTGGGCAGCCGCCGCTGCGGGCTGATCCCGGCCGCCCGCTTGACCAGCCCGGCCAGGCCGGGGGCGTGCGCCACCAGGTTGGTTAACCGGGGAGCCCGCGAGGCGATCCGAGCGTGGAGCATGATCAGCCCCATCGTGTAGGCGGCCCGCGGGCGCAGGCGCCCGCGGAAGTGCCTGGCCAGGAACTCCGCCTTGTAGGCGGCCATGTCGACGCTGACCGGGCACTCGCTCTTGCAGCCCTTGCAGCCGAGGCACAGGTCCAGGGCGTCGTGGACCGCCGCCGAGCGGAAGCCGTCGGTGATGACCTCGCCCTCGAGCATCTCGTACAGCAGCCGCGCCCGACCCCGGGTCGTGTGGTGCTCCTCGAGCGTGACCATGTAGGACGGGCACATCGTGCCGCTGGAGGTGTCGCGGCAGTTGCCCGCGCCGACGCAGCGCAGCGTGGCGTGGGCGAAGCTGCCCCCGTCCTCGGGGTAGGCGAGCTGGGTCCTCGGCTCGGGGGGGTTGTAGGAGGCGCCGAGCCTGAGGTTGGAGACGATCGGGTACGGGTCGACCACTTTGTGCGGGTTCATCCGGCTCTCCGGGTCCCAGATCGCCTTGAACTCGCCGAAGGCCCCGACCAGCTCGTCGCCGAACATCTTGGGCAGCAGCTCGGCGCGGGCCTGCCCGTCCCCGTGCTCGCCCGACAGCGACCCGCCGTACTCGAGGACCAGGTCCGAGGCCTCTTCGAGGAACGCCCGGTACCTGTCCAAGCCGCCGGCCGACAGCAGGTCGAAGTCGATCCGGCAGTGGACGCACCCGTCGCCGAAGTGCCCGTAGACCGCGGCGCGGTAGCCGTAGCGGTCCATCAGCGCCCGAAACCGCCGCAGGTAGGAGCCCAGGTGCGCCGGCGACACCGCGGCGTCGTCCCAGCCCTCCCAGTGCTCGCGCTCGCCGGGGACGAACGTGGTCGCACCGCCTCCGCTCTCGCGCACGCCCCAGAGCTGGATCATCTCGCCGGGGCGGTTGAACAGCCGCATCGCCACGGGGGCGTGCCCGCCGGCCAGCCGCGCCATGCAGTCCCGGGCGCGAGCGTCGCTCTCCTCTACCGTCCGACCGCCGAACTCGGCCATCAGCCAGCCCTCGCCCTGGGGCAGCAGCGACAGGGCCGGGGCGTGCATGTGCAGCCTGCGCATGTCGTCGACCAGGATCTCGTCCAGGCCCTCGAGCGCCAGGGGACCGCACTCCAGGATCTCCGGGACGTGGTCGGCGGCGATGAAGACATCCGGGTACCCGCACACCAGCATCGACCGGGCCGGGGGGCTGTGGACGAGCTCCACCGTCGCCTCCACCACGGTCACCAGCGTCCCCTGGCTGCCGACCAGCGCCCGGGCCACGTGGAAGCCGTTCTCGGGCAGCAGGTCGTCCAGGTTGTAGCCGGACACGCGCCGCGGGATGTCCGGGTAGGTCCGTCTGATGCCCTCGGCGTGGCGGTCGCGCAGATCGCGCAGGGCGGAGTAGATCTCGCCCCGCCGCCCGCCTCCCGCGATGATCGCCTCGAGCTCGTCCTCGCCGGTGTGCCCCACGCGCAGGCGGGTTCCGTCGTAGAGGACCACCTCCAGCTCGTGGACGTTGTCCGACGTGCGGCCCGCCACAACCGAATGGGCACCGCAGGAGTTGTTGCCGATCATCCCTCCGAACGTCGCGTACGCGTGCGTGGAGGTGTCCGGGAAGAAGGTGAGACGGTGCACGGGCTCGGTGTGCGTGGCGAGCTGATCCCGGATCACCCCGGGCTGCACGGTGGCCAGGCGCCGCTCCAGGTCCACGCCCACGATCTCCCGCATGTGCCGGGAGGTGTCGAGCACCACCGCCACGTTGCAGCCCTGGCCGGCCAGGCTGGTCCCGCAGCCTCGGGGCAGCACCGGGGCGTGATGCTCGCGGCAGGCGGCGAGGGTCGCGACCACGTCGTCGGCGTCACGCGGCAGGACCACGCCCATCGGCGGCTGGCGGTAGTTGGAGGAGTCGTGGGCGTAGGCGCCGCGCAGCTCGGCGTCGAAGCGCACCTCGCCGCGCACGGTGGCCCGCAGCCGCGCCTCCAGCGCCGCCACGTCGACCTCCTCGGTCCCGGCCGGCCCCAGGCCCAGCCGCCGGGCGCGCGGCCGCACCCGCCGGGACGGCCGCGGGCGCACGCGGCTGCGAAGCGCGTCCGGGTCCAGCGGTGAGACGCTCACCGGCCGGCCCGGGCGCCCGCTCCCGCGGCCAGCATCCGGCTCAGGCGCGGGCGGGATCGTGGTTCACGTAGACGGTCTTCCAGTCCGAGTAGACGTCCAGCGCCTCGGTGCCGGCCTCGCGCCAGCCGGTCCCGGAATCCCGCTCGCCGCCGAAGGGCATGTGCGGCTCGGAGCCGTAGGTCGGCCCGTTGACCGAGGCGACGCCGCTGGTGACGCGGGCGACGAACTCCTGGGCTCGATGCACGCTCGCGGTCCAGATGGCCGCGGTGAGCCCGTAGGGCGAGCGCTGAGCGGCGGCCAGCGCCTCCTTGAAGTCGCCGACGCGGTGCAGTGTGGCGATCGGGCCGAACAGCTCAGTGCACGAGATCTCGGCGCCCAGGTCCGCGCCCTCTACCAGCGTCGGCGCGATGTAGAAGCCGCCATCGTGCTCGGGCCCGGTCAGGCGCTGGCCGCCGCACAGCACCCGGGCCCCGGACTCCCGGGCGCGGGCGATGGCGCCCAGCATCTGCTCGAGCTGTCCCTGGTTGATCACCGGCCCGAAGTCGTGCTCGTCGCCGGGCCCGACCCGCTGGGCGTCCGCCCGGTCGCGAAGCAGCTCCACGAAGCGCTCGTAGACGGCGTCGAAGACCAGGATCCGGCTGCCGGCGGCGCAGCGCTGGCCGGCGTTGGAGAAGGCCGACAGGGCGGCGGCCTCGGCCGCCCTCTCCAGGTCGGCGTCGTCGCAGACGATCAGCGGGTTCTTACCCCCCAGCTCCAGGCAGACCTTGGCCAGGCGCTCGCCGGCCACTCGGTTGATCAGCCGCCCCACGGCGGTGGACCCGGTGAACGAGACGACGTCCACCCGCGGGTCCTCGACCAGCGGCTGGCCGGCCTCCTCGCCGTAGCCCTGGACGACGTTCAGCACGCCGGCGGGCAGGTCGGCCTCGGCCGCCAGGCGGGCGAAGGCCAGCGCGGTCTCGGGCGTGTCCTCCGAGGCCTTGAGCACGGCGCCGTTGCCGCACAGCAGGGCCGGGAACACCTTCCAGGCGACGTTGGCGATCGGGGTGTTGGCGGCGATGATCAGCCCAGCGACGCCCAGCGGCTGGCGGATGGTCATCGCCTGGCGGTTGGGCACCGCGCTGGTGGTCGTGCGTCCGTAGAACCGGCGCCCCTCGCCGGCCACGAAGTGGCCCATCTCGATCGCGGCGCCCGTCTCGCCCAGCGCGTCGGACGGCGACTTGCCGGTCTCCCCGGCCACGATCGCGGCGACGGCGTCGGCGTCTCGCTCCAGCAGCTGCGCGATCCGGCGCAGGATCAGCCCGCGCTCGGCCACCGTGCGCGCCGCCCAGGCGGGCTGGGCGGCGGCGGCCGCGCTGACCGCGGCATCCACGTCGCGGCGGTCGGACCGGGCGACCAGGCTGCGCACCTCCCCGGTGGCAGGATTGTGCTTCTCGAAGGTGGCGCCGCTGAGCGCGCCGCGCTCCTCGCCGTCGATCAGGTTGCCCACGGTCATGGTGGTGGTGGGGGCGGTGATGCTCATACGGCGAATCCTCCGTCGACTCTCAGCTCCTGGCCGGTGACATAGCGCGAGGCGTCCGAGGCCAGGAACACCAGGGGTCCGGTCAGGTCGTCCGGCTCGGCCATCCGGCCCAGCGGCACGTGGTCACAGTACTTGGCGGTGAACTCGGGGTCCTGGCCACCGCGCACGCCACCCGGGGACAGCGCGTTGACGCGCACGCCGTGGGGCCCCCAGAGGCGCGCGAAGTAGCGGGTGAGGCTGATCACGCCGGCCTTGGACGCGCCGTAGGCGGCGGGCTTGAGGAACGGCGGATCGGCGTCCAGGTGGTCGTAGAGCTCCGGGCGCGGCGCCAGTGACGCGTACAGCGAGCCGACGTTGACGATCGAGCCGGCGCCCGCGTCGCGCATGGGGGCGCCGAACACCTGGATGGCCTGGAAGGTGCCGACCAGGTTGACGTCCAGGGTGGCCCGGAATTGCTCGGCGGGGACGTCCTCCTCGCGGTAGGTACGGGCCGTCGCGTCGGGCGGCTGATCGATTCCCGCCCCGTTGACCAGCACGCTGGCCGCGCCGACGTCGGCGTCGAGCGCCTCACGGGCCCGCAGGAGCGAGGCGCGATCCGTCACGTCGGCCTGGACCAGGCGCGCGACCTTGTCGGGCGGCGCGGCCCCGGCTAGGTCGAGGCCCACCACCGTCGCGCCGGCCTGGGCCAGGGCGGCGCACAAGGTCGGGCCGAGGTTCCCGGCCGCGCCGGTGACCAGGGCGACGCGGCCGTCGAGGCGAATCTGCTCCGGCGCCGGCCGCGCCTGGGCGCCGGCGGTGGCGTCGGTCACTCCGGCCGGCTGCCCACGCCGGCCGCGACGTCCTCCGGCACCTCCTCCTCGAGCAGCTCGAAGGTGAGCGGCATGTCGCGGGTGACCGGGTGGTTGAGGATCCGGCCCACCAGCCGGTCGAACTCGTAGGGGGGAAGTCCGCCGCCAGGGGACCTGGCGGCGATGTCGTCCTCGCGGAGCTGGTGCCCGGCGGGCAGGTCGGCGGCCGCGACCAGCGTCTTGCCCATCTTGGTGATCGGATCGGTCTCGGCCGAGTACGGCTTCTTGATCCCGTCGCCGAGCGCCAGGCGCGTGCGCCGCAGGTCGCGGACCAGCTTGCGGATCCCCTGCGGCTCGAGCGAGAAGCGGTGGTCGGTGCCCTTCATCGCCCGGTCGAGCGTGAAGTGCTTCTCGATCACACGGGCCCCGAGGACGTAGGCAGCGACGGGCATGGCGATGCCGTTGTCGTGCGAGGAGAGGCCCACCACCACGCCCGAGAACATGTCCCGATAGGTCTGGATGACCTTGAGGTCGAGCTCGTCCCAGTTGGCCGGATACTCGGCGGTGCACTGCAGCAGGCCGACCTGGTCGTTGATCGGCAGGATCGTGTCCACCGCCCGGCGCACGTCCTCGAGGGTGGCGCCGCCGCTGGAGACGATCATCGGCTTGCCGATCTCGGCCACGTGGCGCAGCAGCGGGAGGTTCTGCAGGTCGGCCGAGGCGATCTTGTAGGCCGGCATGTCCAGATCGGCCAGGAAGTCGGCGCTGGGATGGTCGAAGGCGGTGGCGAAGAAGGTGATGCCGATGTGCTTCGCGTAGTCGCGCAGCTCCTCGTACTCGGCCCGGTCGAACTCCAGGGCCTCCCGGTGCAGCCCGTACGTGGGGCCGAACGAGTTCTCGTTGTCGTAGGGCTTGTTGAAGAAGTCCTCGGTGTAGAGGGACCGGTTGTCTCGCTTCTGGGTCTTCACCGCGTGGGCGCCGCACTCCTTGGCGCGGTCGAACATCGCCTTGGCCTGCTCGATGGAGCCCTGATGGTTGTGGCCGATCTCGGCGATGACGTAGCAGTCGCTGGCATCGCTGATCTCGAAGCCGTCGATGGTGAGGGTGCGGGCGTTGACCGGCATGGATCGCAGAATGCTAGCCGTCCAGGGGGTGTCGTCGCGGAATCCTAGCCATGGCTACCAGCTTGCGTCAGTCGCGTCCAAGATTCCGATTGCCGCACCTGTCCCCCACCTGATAGCCGAGCTCGGCCAACAGGTCGCCGGCGATTGTCTCGTATACCTCTCGGTCTTCGCGTCTCATCTCGGTTCGCCAGCGCCCAACGCGGTCGGCCCGGGGGGGCTGTCCGGCGAGAGCATGTATTCGAGGACCGTAACCTGCGGGTATTGGGATCCGGCCTTCCCGGTATCGCTCGCGAGCTATGACCTGCATTCGTTCCGAGGCGTGGCGGTGATACTCGAGCATCGCGGGATGCCATCGTAGGGCGATGAATTCGCAGACCCGCCGCAGGGTCGAATCGGGATCAGCCACCAGATCCTCGTAACGGACCTCCGTGTAGTGCTGGAGGCGGGCGGCCTGAGATCGTGCTCGCCGCACCTTGCGAACCCACCGCCTCGCGGCCTCGGCGACCGAGTCCGGACCGAATAGGAGCCGGGTTACGGAAAGCGCGACATCGCGCCCGTCGCGGAGGATGTGGATGAAGTGAGCTTCGGGCAGGCCCTTCTCAATGCGACGCATGTGCTTGAGATAGACGGGGGTCTTGTCTCCCCATCGCGGTTTGCCGTTTTCTTCAGCGTAGGCGGTATAGAAAGCACGCAGGGCCGTCGCACCGCTCACGACGCCTCTGGGCAGGCGTCGTAGCAAGTCCGCGGGCTCAAGCCCGAAATCGCTCCATCGCTCGTGTGAGACGAGGAAGTCAACCACGTCCTCGCCGGTGGCACCCCCGCCGCTACATGCCCGCAGGATGTCGGGAACGAAGTACGTCTCCGGCGGAATTGTCAGCCGGGGATGCGCGTCGAGCATGAGCCGCAGGAGGGTGGTGCCGGACCGTGGAACGCCCACGACAAAGGGCACTGGCGGTCGAGCCCCGGCGCTTGTTCCCGTAGGACGGATGGCAACGGGCATGGCCAGGAACCAGTCTGGCAAAGTAGTGATTCATGAGGCTCATCATGACCCTCGTCGTGCGCGATGAGCGGGACATCATCGAGGCCAACCTGTGCTACCACTTCGCCCAGGGCGTGGACTCCGTCATCGTTACCGACAACGGGTCCACCGACGGGACCCTTGACGTGCTGGGTCAGTATGCGGCTGCCGGTCTCTTGCACCTGATAGAGGAGCATTCGGACGACTACCACGAGCGGCAAGCCGACTGGATCACTCATATGGCCAGGCTCGCCGCCACCGAGTTCGACGCCGATTGGGTGATCAACAACGACGCGGACGAGTTCTGGTGGCCGGTCTCGGGGACCCTCCGGGACGCCTTTGACAATATTCCCGAGCGCTACCAGGCCCTCGCCGCGACGCGGCCTGAGTTCATTCCCCGCCCGGATGGGCCCGGTACGTTCGCCGATCGCATGGTGATTCGTGAGAGCCGTTCTCACACTACGCCCAAGCTCGCCCATCGGGGCATCCCGGACGTCAACGTCTTCATCGGCAGTCATCGCCTGACGCGCGGACCGGGTGGGCCCGGGAGCGACGGCATCGGTCGCCGGGCAGTTCGTCCGGTGCTACGGCCCGTTGGAGCCGAGCCCGAGGACCGCGACCTGCTCGTGCCGGCACCCGTATGGCCGATTCGCATCCTGCACTTCCCATTGCGCAGCTACGGCCAGTACGAGGCTCGCGTGAGGCGGATCGCGCTCCAAGAACGAGCCGACCTCGACGGTCGCCGGCGGCAATTGCACGATGAGTATGTCGCCGGCCGGCTGCCGAAGGTCTATGCGGAACTCGTCCGGCAAGATCGGCTAGAAGCGGGCTTGGCGGCCGGCCGGCTTGTCCGTGACACCGGCCTTCGCGATTACCTGCATGCCTGTCCG
>DATFPO010000235.1:0-3351 GCA_035264745.1 Solirubrobacteraceae bacterium
CAGCGCATCTGAGGCGCGCGTCCGCCGAGGATCAGGATCGGAGAGTGGTTCTGCTGGGCCGAGCCCAGCGCGCTCATCCCGTTGGTGACCCCCGGCCCGGCGGTCAGCGCCGCCACCCCCGGCTCGCGGGTCACCTTCGCCCACCCCTCGGCCGCGAACGCCGCGCTGGCCTCGTGGCGGACGTCGACGATCTGGATGCCCTCCTCGCGGCAGCCGTCGTAGATCGAGAACAGGTGCCCGCCCGACAGGGTGAACAGCTTGCTCACGCCGTGGGCCCGCAGGCGCCGGGCCACCAGGCGCCCGCCGTGCATCCCGGTCTGGGCCTCGGGCTCGGCGGGGGCCTCGATCGACATGCCGGCGACTCTACCGGCCCTCCGCGGCAGGACACAGGCTGTTTACCGCAGCCTCATCCACGTCCCCTACCGTGACCCGAAACCGATAGAGGGGAGCAATCGTGGAGCGGATCGAGACCGTGATCGACGGGCACGAGTTCGAGCCGGGCCCAGGAGCGGCAATGATCGACCTGGACACGCTGGTGACCGAGGTCGGCGCGTCGTTTCCGCTGCTGGCCTACACCGCGCCCGACGCCGACGACGAGGACGAGGCCGGCGCGCTGGATTCGATGATCCTGGCCGGGCTGGTCAGTCCCTAGAGCCCGGCAGCGGGGTGGCGTGGCGGCCGGCCCGGCCGGCGTCCGTCTTGTCGTAGAAGCGCCGCAGGCGCTCGGAGGTCTCCTCGGGGTCGGCGCAGGCGTAGGCGTTCAGGGCCTCGATGCGCAGCTGGTCGTCCAGCGGGCGGCCGATCACCTCGAGGATGGTCTCCTTGGCCGAGCGCACCGCCACCTGCGAGTTACGCAGGATCTGGCGCGCGGTGCGCTCGGCCGCCTCCATCAGGCGCTCGTGCTCGACCACCGCCGAGACCAGGTTGCACTGCAGGGCCCGCCGGGCGTCGATGGGCTCGGCGGTGAGCAGCATCTCCAGGGCCAGCCCGGCGCCGCACACGTTGACCAGGCGCACGATGCCTCCGTCGCCGTGGTGGTAGCCGCGCCGGGCCTCGAAGGAGCCGAACATCGCGCGCTCGGAGGCGATGCGGATGTCACAGGCCAGCGCGGTCTCCAGGCCTCCCGCCAGCGCCCAGCCGTTCACCGCCGCGATCACCGGCTTGGTGATCCGGTGCAGGCCCCGGGTCAGCCCGCCAAGGCCGGTGGCGACGTTGTCGCGGACCCGGCGCGGAGTCGCGTCCTCGATCCAGGCCGGGATGAACTTGCGCAGGTCGGCGCCGGCGCAGAAGGCGTCGCCGGCGCCGGTGAGGATCGCCACGTCGGCCCTGTCGTCGTCGCGGAAGCGTTCCCAGGTCCGCCACAGCAGCTCGTGGGTCTCGGGGTCGATGGCGTTCATGACCTCCGGGCGGTTGAGCGTGACGCGGGCGATCCGCTCGCGCGTCTCGTAGAGCACGGTCTCGGGCATGGGTCTCCTCCGCGGCGGACGTGGGGGCGGTCGGCCCAAACCTACAGCCGACGCGCCGGCGCGCGGTCGGTCGCCCGGGCACCGCCGGCTCGGCGCGCGGCGGGCCCGCCTTACGTACCCTGTGGCCGCTATGAGACGGATCCGAAGGCCGCTCCTGGGAGCGGTCGCACTGTGTCTGGGCGCGTCTGGCTGCGGCCAGCAGGCAAACAGGGTCGACCAGGAGCAGGTCAGCGCGCTGATGCGCCAGCCCTGCCCGCGGCCGCTGCCCGCCACCGAGGTCAGCTCCAACTCGCGCAGGGTCAAGCGCAGCCAGCAGGCGAGCTTCGAGATCCTCAACCGCCCGATCCGGCTGCGTCCCCCCTTGCACTGGCAGACGCTGAACCCGTACGACAGCGACACCTGGCGCTCCAAGCTCCAGAGCTGGGCGTGGGTCGACCCGCTCATCGTCCGCGTCTACCGGGGCGACCCGGCCGCGGTCCGCCAGGCGCGCGACCTGGCCCTGGACTGGATCCAGGCCAACCCGCCCGGCGACGGCGACGGCTGGAAGAACAAGGTGTCTGGCACCCGGGCGAAGTACTTCGCCTACATCACCCGCGCGGCCGCCTGCCGGCACGCGCTGAGCCGCTCGCAGGCCAAGACCCTGCTCAAGTCGCTGGACGACCACGGCAGCTTCCTCACTAAGAAGAAGCAGAACAAGCGCGGCAACCACGGTCTGTTCGCCGCCGAGGGCCTGCTGGTGCTCAGCGGCTACGCGCCCTTCCTCCCGCAGGCCTCCGACTGGCACGACCTGGCCAGCGAGCGGATCGCCCGGGGGCTGTCGCAGCAGGTGCAGCCGCGGGAGGCGGTCGACCTCGAGCACTCCCCCGGCTACCACTTCCTGGTCATCTCGCTGGTCGACCAGCTCCTGCGCATCTCCGGACAGCGCTCCGACTACCTGACCGCCCTGGATCGCCGGATGCGCGCGGTGGCCCCCTGGTTCGTGATGCCCGACGGCTACGTCACCCGCCTGGGCGACACGGTGCGCAAGGCGGCCCCGGACTGGGCCAGGCGCGAGGCGCCGGCCTACCGGGGGCTGAGCCCCACGCGGCTGTCGGGATTCGCGATCGTCAAGCAGCCCGGGGCCTTCCTGTCGGTGGCGGCCGGCTACCACGAGGGCGCGGTCCACAAGCAGGCCGACGAGCTGACCTTCGAGCTCTACGACCGCGGCCGACCGATCGTCACCGACACCGGGCGCTACGGCGCCGCGCGAAAGCAGGGCGGCGCCAAGACGTCCCCGGTGGCGTTCACCAAGTCGGCCATGGCGCACAGCGTGCTGGTGGTCGACAACCGCAACTTCCGCTTCGAGGGCCAGCGCCCGTACGGCAGCGCGATCTACGCCACCGGCCAGGGCGCGGGCTGGTACGCCATCGAGGCCGGCAATCCCCTGCTGCGCCCGCAGGGGGTGACCCACCGGCGGCTGTTCCTCTATCGGCCGGGCGTGGCCCTGGTCGTCGTGGACCTGGTGAGCTCGCGCTCCCGCCACACCTACACCCGCCTGTTCCAGTTCGACCCCGGCCTGCGCGTGCAGCGCTCCGGCGCCGCCTTCCGCCTGCGCGCCCCGGGCTTCGACGGCTGGCTGACCCAGTCGCCCGGGCCCGGCGAGCTGGCCCCGTCGCTGGTGCGGGCGCGGCGCCACCCCCTGCTGGGCTGGACGACCTCGGAGAACAAGTTCGTGCCGTTCCTCCCGCGCTTCGTGGCGCGCTATCCGGCCCGGGGCACGTCGGCCCGCTACGTGGCGGTCATCGGCCTGGACGGCCGCGCCACCGCCGGCCTGGTGTCGGCCTCCTCGCGCGCGACCGTCGTCAGCTTCCGCCGGCCCGGCCAGCCGGCCCTGCGGCTGATCGTC
>DATFPO010000236.1:0-4704 GCA_035264745.1 Solirubrobacteraceae bacterium
ACGGCAGCCGATCCTCCACGCGGGTCATCTTGAAGATTCGCTGGACCTCGGGGGAAGCGGGGACGATCTCGAGTCGCCATCCCTTCTCCTGGGCGCTGCGGTCGGCCTGCAGCAGGAACCGCAGGCCGGTGGAGTCGATGAACGTGACGTCGCTGAGATCCAGCATCACCGTGTCCGACGGCCCCAGCCCCGGCAGCGCCAGGGCCTCATGGGCCTGATCGACCGTCGCCAGCTCCAGCTCGCCGCGCATCGCGATGCGGATGCGATCCGCCTCTCTGGCGACGTCCACGGTGAATCCTGGACCCACCACCAGTCCTCACGCTCCCCGCTCGCCTACTTCTACAACGGAATCCACGCCCGGCGGTTGGTCGCGTGGAGCACCATGACCCGACGCGCCTCCTCAGCCGCCCGGCTGGGGAAACTGGGAACGCAGGAAGCTGTCCCAGGCGCGATCGGGCAGCAGCCGTCGGGTCGTGAGGATCATCCGAGCCGAGGGAGTCACCTTGTAGCGCGTCTTCGGCCGGCGAGCGGTGATCGCCTTCTCGACGGCGTGCGCGACGGTCTCGGGGCCGCCGCCGAGCCGGGCCAGCGGACCCTCCTCGTAGACGCTCTTGGTGGACTCCGCGACCGCGGCGTTGAACTTCGCGTAGGGACCGTCGCCGGTCACGCCGCCCTTGATCGAGCCCACCGCCGCCTCGCCGAAGCCGGTGCGGATCAAGCCCGGCTCGATGATCACCACCTGGATGCCGAAGCCGGCCACCTCGAAGCGCAGGGCGTCGGAGATGGCCTCCACCGCGTGCTTGGTGGCGTGGTAGTAGCCGCCGCCGGGAAAGGTGAAGCGGCCGCCCATCGAGGACAGGTTCACGATCCGGCCCCAATGCTGTCGGCGCATCCCCGGCAGCACCAGCTGGCACATCCGGGCGAGCCCGAACACGTTGGTCTCGAACTGGCGGCGCACCTCGTCCATGGGGACGTCCTCGATCGCGCCCGACTGCGAGTACCCGGCGTTGTTGACCAGGACGCCGACCGCGCCGTGCTCGTCCTCGACCGCCCTGACCGCGGCCTCCATGGATCCCTCGTCGGTGACGTCGAGCGCCAGGGTGGTGGCGCCCCCAGCCTCCAGGTCGGCGACCGATTCCGGCTTGCGGGCGGTGGCGTAGACCCGCCAGCCCTTCGAGGCCAGATGCTCCGCGGTGGCGCGCCCGATGCCCGACGAGCATCCGGTGATCAGGACGGCTTTGGACGCGGCTGGCGGCATGGCGATGGCTCTCCTGGATCGGGCGCAGTCGTGGCCGCGAGCCTAACCGCTGCGGGTGGTGCGACGACGCCGGCCGGAGGGCGGGGGATTGAGCGCGGCGCGCCTGAGGTAGCGTGCCGGTCATGCTGGCGGTCACCTTCCAGGGGCCCGGCGAGGTCCGCGTCGAGGAACGCCCCGACCCCGAGCCCCGCGAGCCCACCGATGCCGTGGTCCGCGTCCATGCCACCGGCGTGTGCGGCTCGGACCTCCACATCTACCACGGCCGCCATCCGGTCGAGCCGGGGTTCACCCTCGGACACGAGTTCGTGGGCGAGGTCGTCGCCGCCGGAGACGACGTCTCGACGGTGGCCGCCGGCGATCGGGTGATCGGCTGCTTCCTGGCGGCGTGCGGCCGCTGCTGGTTCTGCGAGCGGCGCCTGTTCCATCTCTGCGAATCGCTGCGCATCTTCGGGCACGGCGAGATCTCGGGCGGGCTCCAGGGCTCCCAGGCCGAGCAGGTGCTCGTGCCCAACGCCGACCTCGTGCTCCGCCGCGCTCCCGAGACACTGCCCGACGACGCGGCCCTGTTCGCCGGCGACGTCATGAACACCGGCTTCCACGCCATCCACTCCGGAGGTCTGGAAGCGCGGCAGACCGCCGCCGTGCTGGGCCTCGGCCCGGTGGGCCTGTGCGCAGTGCAGGCCGCCCGCCACGCCGGCGCCGCGCAGGTGATCGCGGTGGACACCGTCCCGGAGCGCCTGGAGATGGCCGAGCGTTTCGGCGCCCGCCCCGTCCACCTCACCGAGCAGGACCCTCGCGCCGAGGTCAAGGCCGCGACCGAGGGACGCGGCGTCGACCTGTGCGTCGAGGCGGTCGGGCACGAGCAGGCGCTCGATCTGGCCGTGCGCCTGACCCGCAAGGCGGGGACGGTGTCGACCGTGGGAGTGCACGGCGAGCGCTGCCAGGTCCACATGGGGCTGCTGTGGAACAAGGGCCTGGTCCTCAGGGCCGGAGTGGCGAACGTGATCGCCAACGTGGACGAGGTCCTCGGACTCCTGTCCTCGGGCGCCCTGGACCCGCTTCCGCTGGTCACCCACCACATGAAGCTCGAGGAAGCCGCCGAGGCGTACGCCGCCTACGACCGGCGCGAGGCACTGAAGATCGTCCTAGCCCCGCCCGGGCGGGGCTAAGCTCGTATCCGCAACGCAACGTCCTAGGAGCCCTGATGAGCACCGCCACGCTGCCGTCCGACCTCTCCGACCCCGTCCGCGACTTCGTGTCGAGTCCGCACAACCACCTGATCGGAGGAGAGTCGGCGGCCGCCGCCGACGGTCGGACGTTCGACACCCTCGATCCGGCGACCGGCAACGCGCTGGCCGAGGTCGCCTACGGCGGCGCCGAGGACGTCGACCGGGCCGTCGGCGCGGCTCGGAGCGCATTCGAGCAGGGAGCGTGGGCTTCGGCGAGCGCGGCTGAGCGCGGCCGCTGCCTGGAGCGGCTGGCCGGCCTAGTCGAGGAACACGCCGACGAGCTGGCCGAGCTGGAATCGCTGGACAACGGCAAGCCGGTGAAGATGGCCAAGCTGGTCGACGTCGGCGAGGCTGTGGCCCACCTTCGCTACTTCGCCGGCTGGCCCACCAAGCTCGAGGGTGAGGTCATCCCGGTGGCGTCGCCCAACACCCTCTGCTACACGCGGGTGGAGCCGGTCGGCGTGTGCGGTCAGATCGTCCCGTGGAACTTCCCGCTTCTGATGGCGTGCTGGAAGATCGCGCCCGCCCTGGCCGCGGGGTGCACCCTCGTGCTCAAGCCGGCCGAGCAGACTCCGCTCAGCGCACTGCGGCTGGGCGAGCTCGCCCTGGAGGCGGGCGTGCCGGAGGGGGTGCTCAACGTGGTCACCGGCGACGGCGAGACCGGCGCCGCGCTGGTCGACCACCCGGGTGTCGACAAGCTCGCCTTCACCGGCTCCACCGCGGTCGGCCGCGAGATCGGAGCCAAGGCGGGGCGGGCGCTCAAGCGGGTGACGCTCGAGCTCGGCGGCAAGTCGCCCAACATCATCCTGCCCGACGCCGACCTCGAGGCCGCGATCAAGGGCTCGTTCATGGCGATCTACTTCAACACCGGGCAGTCCTGCAACGCCGGCTCGCGCCTGTTCGTGCAGAAGGACCAATTCGACGACGTGGTGTCGGCGATCGCCCAGCAGGCCCAGAAGATGAAGCTGGGTCCCGGCCTGGACCAACAGACCCAGATGGGGCCGGTGGTCTCGGCCGAGCAGCGCGAGCGGGTCACGGGATACATCGAGTCGGGCAAGTCGGAGGGCGCGGAGCTGGTGACCGGCGGTGGCATGCCGGACGGCAACGGGCAGGGCTACTTCGTGGAGCCGACACTGTTCGCGGCCACCTCCGACGACCTGCGCATCTCGCGGGAGGAGATCTTCGGGCCGGTGCTGGTCGCGCTTCCGTACGAGTCGCTGGAGGAGGTCGCCGCGCGGGCCAACGGCACCGACTACGGGCTCGCGGCCGGGGTATGGACACGCTCCCTCTCCAACGCCCACCGGCTGGCGGCGCTGCTCAAGGCGGGGTCGGTCTACATCAACCGCTGGGGTCAGTCCGACCCGGGCGCCCCCTTCGGCGGCTACAAGGCCTCCGGGATCGGCCGTGAGCACGGCCGGACAGGTCTCGACGCCTACCTGGAGACCAAGACGGTGTGGGCCGCGCTCTGACCGGCGAGACGCGCGCCGACGGCGGCACGCCGGTCTAGGCCACGGCCGAGCGCTCCCGCGGAAAGTCCATGAGCAGCTCGGCCAGGCGCCGGGGAGCCTCGATCTGCGGGCAGTGACCACAGTCGCCCAGCAGCTCCACCCGGGTGTCCGGCAGCGCTGCCACCACGCGTTCGATCCCCTGCGGGGAGACCATCCGATCGCGCCGGCCCCACACCAGCACCACCGGGCAGGTGACCCGGTCGAGGTGGAAGGGATAGGCCAGCTCGGGTAGGAGCCGTCGGGCGGCGCGCAGCTGCCGGGTCAGGATGGCGCGGCTGCGGTGGTGGGAGGTGAAGCCGTCGATGACCCGCCTGTCCACGTCCCCCGGGCGCGCGAAGGCCAGGAGGGCGTAGACCCGGCCGACCGCCTCGCGGACCACGGGCTCGGGCAGCGGGGTTGGCACGGAGAGCAGGATCTGCAGCACCGGATTGCGCTCGATCAGCCGAAACCAGGCTGCCATGTCGAAGCCGGCGGGCGCCACCGGAACCACTCCGGCGATGCCCAGCTCGGCGCAGCGCTCGGCCGCCCGCAGCGCAAGCGTGCCGCCCAGCGAGTTGCCGACCACCACCGCCGGTCCCGCATCATCGCCGGCGTACGCGACCACGTCCGCCACGAACCGGTCGAGCTGCGGCAGCATGCGGCCCGAGCGAAGGTTGCTCGCGGTGCCGAACCCCGGCAGGTCGACCGCCACCGCGCGACGCTCGGTCGC
>DATFPO010000237.1:0-14142 GCA_035264745.1 Solirubrobacteraceae bacterium
TGAGCCCCGGGTCGGGGCGTCCGATCAGCCTGACCTTGACGTCGTACTTCTGGGTCTGGCGCTTGTCGGTGATCGAGAAGTTGATGGACTGCTGGTGGGGCTGATCGCTGATCTCCTCGACCACCCCGGGGAACTTGCGGCCCCCGAACGCGTCCACCTTGACCACGGCGCGCTGGCCCAGGCGCAGGTCGGCGAGCCCCTTGTCCTCCTCGATCTGCCCGTCGGCGCGCAGGGCGCCGGGATTGATCAGCGTCACCACGGTGGTGCCGGGCGGTATGAAGGCGCCGACGTCCTGGCTGATCGAGACCACCCTCCCCGACACGTCGGAGGTGATCACCTCGTTGCCCACCCGGGCCAGCGGGCGGTAGGGGCGCACCATGTCGCCCACCGAGGCATAGACGGTCTTGAGGTCGCCGCCCGCGTGGGCGGTCAGCGTGGTCAGGGGCGCGTCGACCGTGGCGTCGTCGATCTTCACCCGCTGGCTGGCCTGCCAGGCGAAGTAGCCGCCGACCGCGGCGCCCAGCAGGACAAGGACGGCGGCCACGGGCAGGACCCGCCGCCACCGGGGCGAGCGGCGCTCCGCGGCGGCGGGGGCGACCGCCGGGGCGCCGACCTGCTCGGTGGTCGCCGTGGCCGACCCGTCGGCGGCCTCCGAGCGCCCGTCGCCCGACTCGGAGCCCGGGCCGGCCGGCGGGCTCTCCGCGGGGCTGCGCGGCGCTGGCGTCATCCGACCAGGTTGGGCGGAGGCGAGATCGTCGGGAGCACCCGCTCGCCGAGGCCGACGCCGCCGAGGATCTGCACCCTGGAGTCGCTCTGCAGGCCGGGCACGACCAGGCGGGGCTCCAGCCTGCCGTTGGGTAGGACGACGGTCACCGTGGGCTGGGCGCCCTGGGGAGATCTCACCGCGGTCCTCGGCACGATGAGCGCGTTGTCGATCCGGGCCACGGTCACGTTGGCGGTCGCGCTCATCCCCGGCTTCACGCGGTAGGTGTCGCCCTCGAGCACCAGCGTCACCTCGTAGGTCACGACGTTGCTGACCACCGTCGGGATCGGATCGATGGAGGCCACGTGGGCGGTGAACCGCCGGTCGGGGAAGGGCTCGACGGTGACCCTCGCGCGGTCGCCGACGTGCATCCGGGCCACATCGTCCTCGCTGAAGTCGACCTTGACCTGGAGCCTCTCGGTCTGCGCGAGCGTGATCAGCTGCTGCCCACCCTGGCTGCCGGCCACCGGCATGTTGGGGCCGGCGGCTCCCGCCGGAGCAACCCCGGGGCTCGGGCTCGGCGCGCCCTGAGCGCCCGGCTGGGGGCTGGGGCTCGCGCTCGTGGTGGTGGAGGGCGGCGCGGCCGCCGATGGCTGCGGGCTGGGCGGCTGGGTGGACGGCGTGGTCCCGAGGCTCGGTCGCACCAGCTCGCCGACCTTGGCGTTGACGTGTCCGACCACCCCGGCGGTGGGGGCGCGCAGCTCGGTCTCGGCGAGCCCCTTGCGGGCGTCCTCCACCGCCGACTCCGCCTGCGCGACGTCGGCCAGGGCGGCCGCCACGTCTGCCGCCTTGACCTGCTCTCCGACCCGGTTCTGGGCCAGGGTGACCTGAAGCTGAGCCTCGCTGCCGGTCAGAGCGTTGCGGGCGGCGTCAACCTGCTGGCGCCCGGTGGCGATCCCGTTGCGCAGTGTGTCGGAGGCCTGGCCCAGCTGGCGGCGCGCGTCACGCAGGACGGCGCGACGGCGATCCACCTCGAGGATGTAGGTGCGCTCGGTCTCGGCCGCCTGGTCGAGGTCGGACTTGGTCCGGTTGACGTCGGCTTGGTCGATGTCGAGTCGGCTCTTGAAGACGCTGACATCGAACTCGGCCCGGTTGAGGGATTGCTGGGTGGGCGCCTCGTCCGAGGGCGAGCGGTTCTCGGCGCGACGCTGCCGGTTCAGCGCCTGCTCGAGGTCGCGCTCGTCTGCGTCCCGGGCGGCCTTGGCGTCGAGGTAGCGGCGGCGCAGCAGCGTCACCTGGGCGTGCTCCTGGGCGGCTCGCAACTGCGACTCGCGCAGGTCGAGGATCTCGCCGCTGACCTGAGCGCGCGCCAGCGCGTGCCGCAGCCCGCCCACGTTGGTGCGCGCGACACTCGCGGCGTCGGCGACGTCGCGGCGAGCATTGGCCACCGCGACGCGCGCCTGGTCGGCCAGACGGTGATGGGCCGCGAGCTCGACGGGGGTGAGCCCGGTCCGGGTCTCGGTCAGGCGGTCTTGGGCGGAGCCGAGATTGGCCTGCGCCGCGGTGAGGCGGGCGCGCTGAGGTCCGTCCTCCAGACGGGCCAGCAGCTCCCCGCGGTGGACGCGGTCGCCGTCCTTGACGGTGACCTGGACGATCCGCCCGCTGCCCTCGAAGCCGAGCGACAGCTGCTGGGCGGACTGGACGCTTCCGTCCGCCGACGCGGTCGCGACCACCGCGCCGCGCTTGACCGGCACGCCGTGGGTCCGGTCGTCGCCGAACGAGCCCGCCGCGGTGACCGCCAGCGCGACGACGACCGCGATCGCCGCGGGCACGGCGATCGCCGGTCGGGTGCGGCGGAAGAGGAGCAGGGTCCGGTCCAAGTGCACCGTCGGGCTGGCGGGTGGACTACAGTTCGAAACGAGACTGTTTCGTATCGAGACAGTACCGTACTGAAAGGTCCATGGCCACACCGGCAACCACCGATCCCCGCGTCGAGCGCTCCAGGACGGCCGTCCTGGACGCCGCGGCGGGGCTGCTGCTCGAGGGCGGCGTGCCGGCGCTGACCGTGGAGGCGGTGGTGGAGCGCTCGGGAGTGGCCCGCTCGACCATCTACCGCCACTGGGCCACCCGCCGGGACCTGCTGGTGGCCGCCTTCGAGCGCCTGATGCCGCCGGTGGCCGACCCGGACGTCGAGGGACCTCTGGGCGAGCGCCTACAGACCCTGCTGGAGGCGCAGGTGCGCAACCTGCGCCGGGCCACCTGGGCGGCGGCGATACCGACCATGCTGGAGGCCACCTCCCGGGATCCCGAGCTGGCCGGGGTGCGCGAGCGCCTGCGCGAGCAGCACCGCGGCCCGGTGCGCCGCACCCTGGAGCGGGCCATCGAGCGCGGGGAGCTGCCGGCCGACACCGACATAGACGAGGCGGTGTCGCAGCTGGCGGGCCCGATCATGTTCCGCCAGCTCATCAGCGGCGAGCCGATCGACGCCGAGTTCGGGCGGCGCGTGGTGCAGCTGTTCCTGGCCAGCCGGCGCCGCGCGGGCTAGTCCAGCGCTCCCGAGCCCTCGCCCAGTAGCCTGACGCGCGTGTCGCGAAGCGCGGTCGAGGCCGAGGCGCCGGGCGGCCGCCGCCGCCCGTGGTTCATCGCCAACACGGCGGGTTGGCACCCCGAGCTCTACGAGCGATGGTTCACCTGGAACCCCATGCAGGCGGCGCTGCGCCGGCGCGAGCAGGCGGCGGTGCTCGGGGCCGTGGACGGCCTCGCGCAGGCATCCGACCGGGTCCTGGAGGTCGGCTGCGGGACGGGGGCGCACACGATCGGTCTCGCCCGCCGCTGCCGCCGGGTGGTGGCGGTGGACGCGTCGGCCGAGATGCTCGCCTACCTGCAACGGCGCCTGCGCCGGGAGGCGATCTCCAACGTGGCCACGCGGCCGGGAAAGCTGCCCGACGGCCTGCCGGCCGACGGCGGCTACGACGGCGTCCTGGCGGTGGGCGTCCTCAACTACCTGCCGGAGCTCGACGCCGCGCTGCGTGCCCTGGCCGAGACGCTGCGCCCCGGCGGGTGGGCGGTCGTCACGATGCCGCGGAACAGCCCCGGCGGCTGGCTGTACCGGGTCGGCGAGGCACTGACCCGTCGGCGCGTGAGCCTGCGCTCCGAGACCGCGGTCCGCGCGGCCGCCGTCCGCGCCGGCCTCGCGCCCGCGCGCCTGACCAGCGCCGGGTTCAGCCGCCGGGGGTTCCTGCTCGTGCTCGCCGCCCGTCGTGCGGCCCGGGGTACATCCGTCGAATAAGCGGCTCACGGCGCAGTCGCGCCGCCACCGCAGCGGATATGCTCGCGCCGCCGCGGATCCAGCTCTCGTGACCGCCCCGGCCCGACAGCCCACCGCGACCGATCCGGTCGCCTTCGCGATCGGCTTCGATCGCCGCGACGCCGTGCGCCTGCACGAGCTGTGGGGGCTCATCCTCGACTCCGAGCGCTGGAGCGAGGGCGAGATGGTCGCGCGCTTCGAGGCCGCCTGGGAGGCCTGGAACGGGCTGGGCAGCGTCGCCACCTCGGGCTGGAGCGGGGCCGCCCTGGCCGCGCTCGAGTACGCCGGCGTGCGCGGCGAGACCGTCCTGTGCCCCTCCAACACGTTCATGGCCACGCCGCTGACCGTGCTCAAGGCCGGGGGCCGGGTCGAGTTCGTGGACTGCAACCGCGACGACCTGTGCGTCTCGTTCGAGCACTTCGAGCGCCAGGCCGAGCGGCACCGCCCCAGGGCGGCGTGGCTGGTGCACATCGGCGGCCACATCGCCTTCGAGGTCGAGAAGATCGCCGCCTACTGCGCCGCCAACGACATCTTCCTGATCGAGGACTGCGCCCACGCCCACGGCGCCCACTGGAACCGGCGCCGGCCGGGGACATGGGGCGATGCCGGCGTCTACTCCTTCTACGCCACCAAGACGATCTCGACCGGCGAGGGCGGCATGCTGGTCAGCCGCCACGACGATCTGATCGAATACGCCCGGGCCTATCGCAACTACGGCAAGCCGGACTTCGACGTCGAGGGGCTCGGCCTGCGGATGAGCGAGTTCACCGCCGCCATCGGCGTGGTCCAGACCGAACGCTTGGAGGAGATCGTGGCCTGGAAGAACGCGACCGCCCGCGAGCAGCTCGATCCGCTGCACCCGGCCCGTCTGCGCCTGCCCGACGGGATGGTCTCGGGTCTGTACAAATACATAGTCTTTGATCCCATCGAGCGCTCAACCGGCAAGGTGTACGACCAGCCGTGCCATCGGGTGATGGGCAGCGGCGACGACCTGCCCGCCACCGACTGGGTGGCGGCGAACCACTGGTGCGTGCCGCTCTACTACCGGCCCGCGCCGAGCGGGGCGCCCGAGGCCAGGGAGCTGGTGCTGCGATGAGGGTCCTGGTCACCGGAGGCTCGGGCTTCATCGGCTCCCATGTCCTCGACCGCCTGGTCGACGCCGGCCTCCGTCCGCGCAACTTCGACCTGCAGCCGTCGCCGCACCACCGCCCCGGGGAGATCGAGACCGTGATCGGCGACCTGCTGGACCTCGACGCGCTGACCCGCGCCATGGAAGGTTGCGAGGTGGTCGTCCACCTGGCCGCCGCCGCCGACGTGGGGATCGTCGCCCGCGAGCCGCGCTCCGCCGAGGAGGTCAACGCCCGCGGCACCCTCAACGTGCTCGAGGCCGCGCGCGCGGCCGGGGTGCGGCGCGTGGTCTACGGCAGCACGATCTGGGTGTACGGCAGCGTGCCCAACGGCGTCGTGAATGAGGAGACCGCGCTCGGGCTGCCCGCCCATCTGTACACCGCGACCAAGCTGGCGGGCGAGATGTACTGCCGCAGCTACCACGAGCTCTACGGCCTGGAGTACACGATCCTGCGCTTCGGGATCCCGTACGGCCCCCGGGCCCGCACCGCGGCGGTCATCCCGAGCTTCGTGGGCAAGGCGCTGGCGGGCGAGCCCTTGACCGTCGCCGGCGACGGGCGCCAGAGCCGTCGCCTGGTCTACGTGGAGGACCTGGCCGAGGGGGTCGTCCGCGCGCTCCAGCCGGGCGGGGCCAACCGGACGTTCAACCTGGTGACCGACGAGACGGTGACCGTGCTGGAGATCGCCCGCAGCGTCCGCGACCTGGTCGGTGACGTCGAGGTCGTGCACGTGCCGTCGCGCACGGCCGACTTCGGCGGGATCGACGTCTCGGGCGACCGTGCCGCCGCCGAGCTGGGCTGGTCGCCGGCCACGCCGTTCCAGGCCGGCATCCGCCGCTATCTGGAGTGGCATCGGGACCAGGCCCGGGAGCCCGCGCCCGAGCCACCGGCCCAACCGGCGCCCGCACTCGAGCCCCGCAGGCGCGCGCGAGTCCCCGCTCTGGCGGCCCGGGCCCTGCCCTCGACTGCGGGCGCCTACCGGATGGCGCTGGGCACTGTCCTGATCGCCGTGGCGGTGGCCGTGATGGTGAAGCTCCACGCCGGCACCATGCTGGTCACCCCGGTCAAGTCGCTGCTGGGCATGGTCGCCGACCACGTCCGGGTGTTCGTGTCCAGCGCGTTCGTCGTCCTCATCGGCGTCGCGGTGGCCGCCGCCGCCCTGCGCCGGGAGGACGCGTCGGTCGATGCGCCCGACGGCGCCTCCGGCAGACGCTACGACGGCTAGACGCCTGGCGCGTACGCCCGGTCAGGGCACGACGGGGCGCAGGCCCCGGCGCTCGATCGTCTCGAGCACGCGGGGCAGCGCGGACGCCGTGCGCCGCCAGGATCCGGCCGCGCTGTAGTGGTCGGCGTCGTGGAGGAGCAGTACGTCCCCGGCCGCCAACCGTCGCGTCAGCAGGTCGGCGATCGAGGCCGCGCTGGCGCGGGCCGACCAGTCACGGCCCCAGCGTGACCACAGCAGCGGGCGCCATCCGCGCCGTCGCACCATGCGCAGGCCCAGCGGGCTGAAGATGCCGTACGGCGGGCGGTGCAGGCACACAGGCGATCCGGTCGCGCCAGCGATCACGTCGGCGGCGCGGTCCAGGTCGGCCGCCAGCTGACCGGGGGTGAGGCGGAGCAGGTTGCGATGGCGGTGCCCGTGCACACCGATCGCGTGGCCGGCGGCGGCGATCTCGGCGGCCAGGGACCGGTGGCGCTCCACCTGCTCGCCGACCAGGAAGAAGGTCGCGGTGGCGCCCGCCCGAGCCAGGGTGTCGAGAACCGCCGGCGTCCCCTGGGGGTGGGGCCCGTCGTCGAAGGTCAGGGCGATGCCGTCCAGGGTGCCCGGCAGGCGCGACTGGATCCTCAGAGCGTCCGCCGCCGGAGGCCAGATCGCGGCCAGCGCCGGGGCCGACCAGGCGGCCGCGGCGCCGGCGGCCGCCCCCGCCACCCGCCTCATGCCGCCCTGGCGACTTCCGCGGCGCCGGCGGGCGCCGGGCCGGCCAGCGACAGCACCAGCGAGGCGGCCGAGCGGAGGTCGGCGAACGAGCCGTTGGGCGCCGGGCGCGGACCGTCCAGGGCCGCGCGCAGGGCGATCGCGAGGTCTTCGCGGGTGGCGGCCACCTCGGCCAGCCGGAAGCGGCGGAACGCGTCGTTGTTGGTCCGCACGTGCCCCCGCCCCCAGCCGTAGGAGATCACCGGGCAACCCCGCATGTGTGCCTCGAGCACGGTCAGGCCGGCGGTCGAGTGGACGAGGGCGTCCGCCGCGGTGAGCAGCCCGCTCATGTCGTCGGTGAACCCCATGGCGCGCACGCGCGGCTCGTCGGCGAACCGGCGCTCGAGCTGCTCGCGCACGGCCTGGTTGCGCCCGCACAGGCAGATCACGACGACGTCCGGGATCGTGGCCGCCACCTCGGCCGCGCCCGCGAGGTCGCCCACCGCCCATCCCCCGCCGGAGACCACGACCAGCCGGCTGCCGTCCGCGACGCCCAGCGCGCGCCGCGCCTCGCCCCGATCGCAGGGGATGAGGAAGTCCGGCGAGGTGAGGCCCTGCACGCACTCCACCCGGCTGCCGGGGGCGATGGTCGCGACCTCGGCCATCGACTCGGGGTGGGTGACCAGGTGCAGGTCGACGCCCGGGCTCGCCCAGTAGCGCAGCGACGCCAGGTCGGTGATCGCCGACACCACCGGCGCTCGCAGCCGGCCACGCCGCCGCAGACGGGCGAGCAGCTCGGTCACGCCGGGATAGGTCGAGACCACCACGTCGGCGCCGTTCGCCGCCACCCGCCTGCGCAGCCCGCGCGCGCCGAAGGCGTACAGCAGCCAGCCGGCGAGCCAGCGCGTCGGGCGCAGGTCGGAGATGAGCCGGTGCTCGAGCTCGAACAGTCGGTTGCCGAGCCGGCTGTGGAAGGGAGATCCGCCGATCAGAACCCGGCGAAGCACCCGGCCCATGGCGTCGAGCCCATCTTCGATGCGCACCCGCGCGCCCGGCGCGGCGGCCGCCAGGCCGTCGGCCAGCGCCCGCGCCGGCAGGTCGTGGCCCTCGCCGATGGCGGCCGAGAAGATCAGGATCGAGGGTGAGCCGTTGGCCGCCACGGCGCGAGGATAGGGAGTGTGCGCCGCCGCCGGGCGGCCGGACGCCCCGACCGGATCAGGGCTCGGCCGGCGCCACCCGCGTGAACAGGCGGTTGAGCAGCCAGCCGACGATCAGGTACACGACCATGGCGATCCCCCAGTTCACGGCCAGCTCGACCTTCGGGTCCTGAAGCTTGAACAACCCGTCGAACGGACCGACCAGGGTCCGCGCAAGGTCGTGGATGAAGGCGACGATGCCGTTGTGCGGGTTGGCCTCCAGCACGTACAGGACGATGCCCAGCGCGATGATCGCGGCCAGGATCGCCGCCGCCACCGCGATCAGACGGCCGATCAGGTAGAGCAGGGCCAGCCCACGTCCCACGGCCGGACCTTAGCCCTTTGGCAGGACTCGCGCTTGACCGCACTGGGTTATGGGAAGGCTGATGCGCGAGCGAGCGAGAGAAGGAGAGGGTTGTGGCGACCGCGACTACGGCCACGGAACGCAGCGTCGAGTCCCGCACGATGGCGGACATGCTGCTGGGCGCCGCCCAAGAGCACGAGGGCCCGGCGCTGAAGTTCCAGCGCGACGGCGAATGGATGGAGATCTCGTACGCCGAGCTCGGCGAGCACGTCAAGACCAACGCCAAGGGCCTGCTCGCGCTGGGCATCGAGCCCGGCGATCGGATCTCGATCCTGGGCGAGACCACGCCCGAGTGGACCCTGGCCGACCTGGCCGCGCTGTGCATCGGCGCGGTGGTGGCGCCGATCTACCACACCAACTCTCCCGACGAGTGCCGCCACGTGCTCGAGGACTCGGGGGCCAAGCTGGTGTTCTGCGAGGACGCCGAGCAGCTCGGGAAGATCGAGGAGATCAGCGATGACGTCCCTGAGGTCGAGCACCTCGTGGTGTTCTCCGGCGAGGAGTCAGAGCAGGCGATTTCGCTCAACCAGCTCGCCTCGCGTGGGGAGGAGATCGAGGACGAGCGCTTCGAGGAGCTTGCGCGCGGCGTGGAGCCCGACGACCTGATGACGTTGATCTACACCTCCGGCACCACCGGCCCGCCCAAGGGCTGCATGGTCACCCACGGCAACTACCGAGCCAACTGCACGATGCTCGAGGAGGCGATCGGAGACCTCGGCGAGGACCCCGTCTTCTTCGTCTTCCTTCCCCTCGCCCACACACTGACCCGCATGACCCAGATGCTGGCCCTCGATGTCGGCGGCACGCTGGCCTACTGGGACGGCGACAAGGACAACCTGATCCCCAACCTGCGCGACGTGAAGCCGACCCACTTCCCGGCGGTGCCGAGGATCTTCGAGAAGATCTACTCGCAGGCGCGTTCCCGGGCGGAGGGCGGCCTCAAGGAGAAGGTGTTCGAGAAGGCGATCGAGGCCGGTCGTCAGGTGCGGGAGCTCGAGCGCCGCGAGGGGTCGCCCGGTCCGGTGCTCAAGGCCGAGTACGAGCTGGCCGACCGCCAGGTGCTGTCCAACGTCCGCGAGCTGTTCGGCGGGCAGGTTCGCCTGGCCCTAACCGGCGCCGCCCCGGTGGCCAAGGAGCTGCTCGAGTTCTTCGACGCCTGCGGCGTGCTGGTGCTGGAGGGCTACGGCGCCACCGAGACCTCCGCTGTGGCCACCGCCAACACCCCCGACGACTTCAAGTTCGGCACCGTCGGCAAACCGATCCCGAACAGCGAGGTGAAGATCGGGGACGCCCCCGCGGAGGAGGACGAGGACTCCGACGAATCGAGCGATGACGATCAGCCCTCGGGCGAGGAGAGCGACGAGGAGGGTGAGGCCAACGAGGACGAGGAGGCTGCCGAGGACGAGGGTGAGGCCGACACCGGGGGCGAGATCCTGGTGCGCGGGCCCCATGTGTTCAAGGGCTACTACCAGCGCGAGGAGGAGACCAAGGAGGCGCTGGACGACGACGGCTGGTTCCACACCGGCGACCTGGGGCGGCTGGACGAGGACGGCTTCCTCAGCATCACCGGGCGGACCAAGGACATCATCGTCACCTCGAGCGGCAAGAACATCACCCCGTCGAACATCGAGAACGCGATCAAGGACAGCCGCTGGATCTCCGAGGCGGTGGTCTACGGGGACGACCGTCAGTACCTGGTGGCTCTGGTCACGCTCGACGAGGACGAGGCGGACGACCTGGCCGAGCGGGCCGACGTCGAGCCCGACCTGGCCAAGATGGCCGACAACGAGAAGGTCCGGGAGGAGATCGAGAAGGCGATCGAGAAGGCCAACCAAGAGTTCTCCCGCATCGAGCAGGTCAAGAAGTTCACGATCCTGGACCGCGAGCTGTCGCAGGACGAGGGCGAGCTCACGCCGACCATGAAGGTCAAGCGCAACGTCGTCTACGAGCGCGAGCAGGAGCGGTTCGACGCGCTGTACGACGACGACTCCGGCTAGCCGCAGCTCGGCCCGGGGCAGGCCAGGAGCTCGGGCTAGGAGCCCTTGTTCTTCTTCTTGTGGCCGTCCTTGCCCGACGAGCTCTCGGATGAGGTGTCCGTCTCGCCGGAGACGTCCGTCGGGCAGTCGCCCGCGGACGAGGAGCCCTTGCGCTTGTGGCCGCCCTGATCCGAGGGGATCGGGAACGGGCAGCACTGGGTGTCCTGGGTGCCGGGCAGATGGACGTTGGTGCAGTTGATGGTCGAGGCGCACTCGCCGGAGCCGCCGGAGTCGTTCGACTTGCAGTCGACGGCGCCGGCCGCGTTCCCGGGCCGCGAGGACGTCTTGGGGTTGCTGTCGATCCCGAACGACGCGTTGCCGCCGCCGTCCTGGCCTTTGCCGGAGTGGTCGTGACCGCCGCCGCCGTTGCCACCGCCGCCATTGCCGCCGCCGCCGTTGCCACCGCCGTTGCCACCCCCACCCCCACCGTTGCCGTTCCCGTTGCCGTTGTGGCCCTTCCCGGCCTTGCCCCCGACCGAGACGAACCCGCCCGCGGCGGAGAACTTGGTGGTGGGCTTGGGCGTCGCGGCGCCGGTCGGATCCGACACCGAGCCGATCTTCTCGGAGCTGCTGCCGCAGCCGATCCCGCCCAGCGCGAAAAGCGCGCAGGTCGAGAGCACGGCGAGGGGGGAGGAGAATCTGGCCTGGGGTTCCACTGTCGAACTCCCTGGGGGATGCCCGCGGTGTAGCGGACCTGCCACATGATTGCGCACCGGGCGTCTCGGCGCCTCCGCGGGCCGGCCCAGTCGGCGCGGGGGAGCGGGCGCTACGGGGCCGGGCGGCGCGCCAGGCGCGCCGGCCCGGACGGCGCCGGCACCGGCGGCGGTTGGGGCTCTGCCGGCTGGGCGGCGGCCAGCACGGCCAGCCCGGCGGCCATCACCAGCAACGCGGCGACCGACCCGGCGACGGCCGCGGGGGTGTGGCGGATGGCCTCTCCGAAGAGCACCGTGCCCAGCAGGATGCTGGTCACCGCGTCCACGGACATCGACGTGGCGATCGCGGGCGCCAGCTGGCGTGTCTGAAGCGCGGCGGAGATGAGGGTCATGCTGACGTAGCCGACCGCGATCACGGCGTACAGATGCCAGTCGAGCAGCACCGCGAGCAGTCCGTGGCCCAGACGGTCGACCGTGGCCTTGGTCAGCGCGGCGCCGAGCCCGAACATCAGCCCGGCGGCGGCGCCCAACATCGCGGCCTTGAGCCCCGGCCGCCGGCGGACGGCGCTCAGGATCAGGACGGCGGCGGCGCCGGCCAGCGGGATTCCGGCGGCCAGCCAGTGGGCTAACTGAGCGTCGTTGCGCCCCCCGTGCGGACGGCTGATGACCAGGAACGCGGCCACGCCGGCGGTGACCGCCACCGCGGCGATGACCTGGCGCGGCCCCACTCGCTGGTGGGTGATCCGCGCGCCTAGGGGAAGGGCGAAGACCATCGTCGTGGCCAGCAGCGGCTGGACGACGATGATCTGGCCGACGCCCAGAGCCGCGGCCTGGCAAGCGAAGCCCAGCGCGTCCATCGCCACGCCGGCCAGCCAGACCGGACGCCGGGCCAGAAACAGGAGGAAGCCAGCGCTGCGGGCCTGGTCGTCGCTGGCGGTGACCGCCGCTTTCTGCTGCAGGACGGTGCCCGTGGCGAACAGGAACGATGCGGCGAGCGCGAGAAGGACCGCCAGCATCGGCTGACCGTAGCGCCAGGCGGGGAGCTGGGGGTCGCCGGCGGGCCGGCGAGGGTGGAACACCAAGGGATATACGGGTCCGCGGCGGGGTAGGACCGCGCCATGGCCACCGACCGTCTCACCCCTCTCGACGCCTCATTCCTGCACCTCGAGGACGGGTCGTCCCACATGCACACAGCAGCGGTGATGATCTTCGAGGGCGAGTCGCCGGCCTACGAGGACTTCGTGCAGTTCGTGGAATCGCGGCTGCACCTGGTCCCGCGTTACCGCCAGAAGCTGGCCCCCGTGCCCCTGGGCCAGGGGCGGCCCAGGTGGGTGGACGACCCGGCGTTCGATCTGCGCTTCCACGTCCGTGCCACGGCGCTGCCCGAGCCGGCCACCGAGTACGAGCTCCAGGTGCTGGCGGCCAGGGTCGTATCGCACCCGCTGACCCGGCAGCGGCCGCTGTGGGAGCTGTGGCTGGTGCAGGGCCTGGACGGGGGGCGGTTCGCGATCGTCTCCAAGACGCACCACGCCCTGGTGGACGGGATCTCGGGCCTCGACCTCCTCAGCATGCTGTTCTCGTCCGACGACGAGGCCGGCGAGCCTCGGCCCTGGCGGCCGCGAGCCACGCCGCCGGGCGTGGCCCTGCTGGCCGAGGCGTTGTTCGAACGGGCCACCATGCCCGCGGAGCTGATCAGGCCGGCGCTGTCGCTGCTGCGCCGCCCGCGTCGCATCGCCGGGCGCGCGCTGGAGCTGGCGGTCGGGCTCGGCGCGATGGCCTGGGCAGGGTTGAGCCCGGCGCCGCCGTCGCCCTACAACCGACCGATCGGCGGCGAGCGCCGGTTCACCTGGGTGCGAGCGCGGCTCGAGGATCTCAAGGCGATCAAGAACGAGCTGGGGGGAACGGTCAACGACGTGGTGCTGACCGTGGTGACCCGCGCCCTGCGCCGCGACTTGGAGCGCCGCGGCTGGGAGACCGACGGGCTCGAGCTGAAGGCGTTCGTCCCCATCTCGGTCAGGGGCGAGGACGAGCGGGGCGATACCGGCAACCGGGTCTCGGGCATGATCGTCCCGCTGCCGGTCTCCTGCGACGACGCCGCGGCATGCCTGCGGCGAATCAGCGGCGTCACCCGGCAGGTCAAGGACTCCGGCCAGGCGGTCGGGGCGGCGGCGCTCACCGACCTGACGGGCTTCGCGCCTCCCAACCTGCTCGACCAGGCGGCGCGGCTCACCGCTCGACAGCGCTTCGTCAACCTGGTCGTGACCAACGTTCCGGGGCCGCAGGAGGCCTTGAGCCTGGAGGGGCGCGAGCTCAAGGACATCTTCCCGGTCGTGCCGCTAGGCAAGAACCTCGCCCTCGGCGTGGCCATCGTCTCCTACCACGGCGGGATGAACTTCGGCCTGAGCGGCGACTTCGAGGCGCTGCCCGGGCTGGAGGAGCTGGCCGGGGACTTCGAGGCCGCGCTGGCCGAGCTGGCCCAGGCGGCGGGCATCGCGCGGCCGGGGGAGGCCGAGCCGCCGGTGGAGCCCGAGCCCGAGCCGCCGGCGGGGGTCGCGACGGAGCCGGCCGTCGCGCCGACGGCCGAGCCGGACGAGGCCGAGCGCGAGCACGTCGACACGGGGGTGGAACTGGTGGCCGAGACCGCCGAGCCCGGGGCCGAGGACGGCGCCGGCGCCGAGCTCCACGTCGAGGAGCCCTGGCCCAACTACGACCGCATGCACGCCGCGGAGATCGTGGACCAGCTGGGCGCGTCGGACGACGCGCAGCTCGCGGTGGTCCGGCTCTACGAAGAGTCGCACCGGCGCCGGCGCGAGGTGCTCGAGGCCACCGATCGCGAGCTCG